>JAJZCA010000175.1 GCA_021798735.1 Acidobacteriota bacterium
CGCTCGGGATTTACTGGAGCGCCGACTCGCCGACCTGCTCGATCGTTATCCCATGGTGGACTACGTGTGGCTGTGGCAGGATGAAAACGCGAATTGGGAAAGTCGAGAGAAAAAGATTCCGCTCTCGGTCACGCCGTTCGTTCAAGCCCACAATTTTCTAAAGCGGAATGCGCCCGACAAACATCTTGTTGTCGCCGGATGGGGCGGTGTGACGCGGCATTTTCAATCGCTCCACGAGCGGCTCCCGGAAGGCATCGTGTTTTCCGCGCTGAGCGATTCGCTCGGCTGGGACCCCGTCAATGAAGCCTTCGGCAAGCTCGGCAATCGCGAACGCTGGCCGATTCCCTGGCTGGAAGACGACCCCTCCATGTGGTTTCCGCAGTTTCGCGCCAGCCGCTTTCAAATGGATATGAATCGCGCGCAGAATTTTGGATGTCAGGGCGTGCTCGGCATTCACTGGCGGCATCGCATTGTCGATCCCACCGCCACCTATCTCGCCCGAGCCAGTTGGGACTCTGAACTCACGGCAAGCAAGCATTATCAAAATTTTTGCGCGGCGCAGGCGTCTGGCGACCGCGCAGTCGAGATGGCCGCGCTGTTTGAGGAGTGTGATCGCGGGCATGATATTTCGTCGACGTTCCTCGGCACGCGCGACAAGCAGGGATTCGCGAAGACGCTGGCGCTTACCGGCGACTACGATGAGGCCTTCAACTACGCAACCGTCGAACCGGATCCGACGGTCCTGCCGCATCAGCGCACCATGGCGGAAAAATTTCAGCAGCTCGTATCGCAGGCGGCGTCACCGACAGAGCAGGATCGAATCGGCTATTTTGCCAGCTTTGTCGGCTTCATGGTTCCCTATTGCGATGCTTTCGAAAAAGCGCACCAGCTGAATGCTGTGCTGCAACGCGCGGTCACACTGCGCGCCGCCGGCAACAACGATGCTGCGCGCGCGGAAGCGTTGCAGCACGGAGTTCCACTGTGGCTTGCGATGGCGCCCATGGTGCGCGAAACCATGGTTGACTATCAGGCAGTCATCGCAACCCGCAACGACCAGGGGCAACTTGCCTCCATGCAGAACAAGTTCGTGCGCCTGGCGTTGGAGCGGCTGCGGCTTTCCATCAAAGAGTTCTTGAACGAGTTGCCCGAGTCGATGAACTCCGCCTACATCGCCGCCACGTCGCCCGCGGATGCGAATCGAGCACGCATCTTCATTCCGACGCGGCCCTCCCTGCTGAAGCCCGGAGAATCGTTGCGGATTTTCATCGTGGCTCCCGGCCAGCCGAATGTTCTTCCAATTCGGTTGCTCACGCGACGCCAGGGCACGCAGACGTGGCAGTCGTCTCCAGTGACGCATGTTGGGCGCTCTGTATATGCGGCGAAGCTTGGCCCTTTCGCAACCGGTGACAACATCATTGAATATTACGCCACGGCCGCGCGGGGAGAAGGGAATCTCACCGCTCCTCCCCAGGCTCCGCTGCGCGCTTATACGCTCAGCGTGCTTGCCTGATATTCAAAATGGGCGCTTCCGAACCGCTCCCAACGAGGCGAGCCGGGGCCCTATCGATTGGCGTATTCTTGGTGGGTAGCTTACCGTGGCCAGTTCGCATAGGGAGTCTGCGATGAGCGATTTCGTTCTCAAAGTTAACGGTGCGCACCTGCATGTCAGCGCTCCTGCCGAAGAGAGCCTGCTTTCTGTCTTACGCGACCGCCTCAATCTCACCGGAACCAAGTACGGCTGCGGCGAAGGCCAATGCGCCGCCTGTACCGTGTTGTTGGATGGCGAGCCGGCACGCTCCTGTCTCACTCCAGTGTCCGCTGCGGCGAAAGCGAACATCACCACCGTCGAAGGCCTTGAACAGGACGCGAAACTCAGTCCCGTGCAACAGGCGTTTGTGGATGAAGGCGCCTTCCAGTGCGGCTACTGCACCTCCGGCATGGTTCTCTGCGCCACTGCGTTGCTTCGAGAAACGCCCCATCCAACTCAAGAACAGATCGTCACCTACATGGATGGAAATCTTTGCCGCTGCGGCACGTATCCGCGCATCGTTGCAGCGGTACAGCGAGCTTCGCAATCGCCGGCGAAGGCAGGTGGCCAATGAATCTCCGGGATCCACTCAGGGACGAACTCGCGCAGCACACCATCGACGACAAGCCGTACTGGTTTCGCCTCGACCGTCGCAACTTTCTCAAGCTCTTTGGCGGAGGCCTGCTGGTTTGCCTCACTGATGTTCCGACCTGGGCGCAGGAGTCCGGCCGCACCTTCGGCAGTCATGAACTACCGAAAGACATCGCGGCGTGGCTCTCCATTGCCGCCGATGGCCGCGTCACTGTTTTCACCGGCAAGGTGGAAGTCGGACAGAACATCCGCACCTCTCTAGCCCAACAGGTTGCGGAGGAACTCCGGGTCCCCTTCGACTCGATCACCATGCTCATGGGAGACACGGACCTGACTCCCTGGGACATGGGAACGTTTGGCAGCCGTACCACCCCTACCATGGGACCGCAGCTCCGCACCATGGCCGCAGCCGCGCGACAGATGCTCGTCGAAATGGCCGCCCGGCGATGGAATGCCGACCCTGCAACCCTGACCGCCGCAGACGCCAAAGTGACGGGCTCGCAGACCGGTCAGTCCCTGACGTATGGCGAACTGACACGCGGCGAAAAACTGATGAAGACAGTCTCCACTAACGTCGCTCTCACGCCAGCCACGGACTGGAAGATTGCCGGCACCGCCGTTCCTAAGGTAAATGGCCGCGACTTTGTCACCGGGAAACACCAGTTTCCCTCAGACATCGTTCGACCCGACATGATGTTCGGGAAGGTGTTGCGACCGGAGGGATTTAATGCCACGCTCATTTCGCTCGACACAACCAAAGCGGAGAAAATGCCCGGCGTAACGGTCGTGCATGACGGCAACTTTATCGCTGTCGCCGCCGCGAACCTATCGACTGCAGAACACGCTCTCTCCGCGTTACACGCAACCTGGAACGTACCCACGCAGCCATCGAATAAGGACCTTTTCGCATCTTTCAAACAATCTTCCAAAACGCAGCCGGAGGACGGCGGCCCTGAGCACGTCAGCGGTTCCGTTCCGCAGGCGATGGCCACTGCCGCGATACAACTGCATCGGCAATACACCGTGCAGTACATTGCGCATGCGCCGCTGGAACCGCGCGCTGCGGTGGCGGAATGGGCGAACGGAAAGCTGACTGTCTGGACTGGGACACAACGCCCGTTTGGCGTTCGCGATGAGTTGATGGCTGCATTTCACATTCCCGTCGAGCAAGTCCGCGTGATCCAACCCGACATGGGCAGCGGCTACGGCGGCAAGCACACCGGCGAAGCGGCCATCGAAGCCGCACGACTGGCGAAAGCAACCGGCAAGCCGGTCAAGATTGTGTGGACACGCGAAGAGGAATTCACCTGGGCCTACTTCCGTCCCGCGGGACTCATCGAGATCGGCAGCGGCGCCAACCGCGATGGCACCCTCGTCGCCTGGGAACATCACAATTACAACTCCGGCCCTGCGGCCATCGCCACGCCGTACAGCGTTGCCAACCAACTCAGTCAATTTCATCCGGCAAATTCGCCCCTGCGTCAGGGCTCCTATCGCGCACTTGCGGCCACCGCCAACAATTTTGCGCGCGAGTCGCACATGGACGAAATGGCCCATGCGGTGGAAATGGATCCGTTGGAATTTCGCATGAAAAACCTGATTGACCCCAGACTGCGCGCTGTCTTCCAGGCAGCGGCGGACAAGTTCAACTGGGGCCAATCGAAGTCCACTCCCCAACGCGGATTTGGTATCGCTGGCGGGAATGACAAAGGCGGCTACGTGGCCACCTGCGTCGAGATAGAAATCAATCCCGCGGACAAGAAAATCGGCATTCGCCATGTCGTGCAAGCCTGGGAATCGGGAGCGATCGTCAATCCGGACGGTCTGCGCAACCAGGTGGCGGGAGCCATCGTTCAAGGGATCGGAGGTGCGATGTTCGAGTCGATTCAGTTCGCGAACGGTCGCATTCTCAACCCGCACTTCGCACAATATCGCGTTCCCCGTTTCAGCGACGCGCCGCAGATTGAGATCGTCCTGATCGACCGCAAGGACCTGCCTTCCGCCGGCGCGGGAGAAAGCGGCATCATCGGCCTGGCGCCCGCGGTAGGCAACGCCATTTTTGCAGCCACTGGAATACGCCTACGCAACATGCCGATGGCGTCCCTGGACATAGCGCCGAAAGAAACGGCATCGATGTTCCAGTCGGACCACGGGACAACACAAGAATCTCTTGCGTATGAATCGGCATGACGAGTACAACCCAACGTTGCACTGACAAATTCCGTGGGGCGCCGCGATCAACGAACCCCTTGAAGTAAGCAAGCAGACGACGATTCTTCTCCGGCCCTCCGACTCGAATATCCGCCTGGCCCTACAGGAGGTCTAGGAAGCCAAAGGATTATGTGGTGTTGCCGGCAGGCGATCTCTCCCAGCCAGTGGACTGATTGAGCCGGAGTGTCAAGAGTCCATTTGCCAGGTTATGCGGTTGATCGCCGGCCGCCAAAGCTACTGCGAAGATTCCAAGGCGGTATTCTTCTTTTGAGTCTGGCTGGTTGCAGGCGGGCTATACCCTTGAAGTCCGAAGCTGATCTGTACGACTCCTGCATTTGGGGCCGCAACTTCGACAGTTAGCTCAATGGAAGCCACGCAGGCAGTGGAGTTAGGAAATACCCATGCGGATGCAAGCGTGCGTTCTTTCTTCATGTAGCTTATAGTCCACTCATCCTGACCCGCCCAGATGCTTCCCGGCTTCAACAAGTCCTCTTGGCGAGTCGGCTTTCCGTACTGCTGTATCAGATCGGCTTCAATTGTATGGAACTGCCTGATAAGATCAGCGCCGTCGCTGTCAGTATAGATGTCGTTTGTTACAGCGCTGACCTTCACTAAACCTTGCGTCGGAGAAATGGTGAGAAGGTAGTAACCGATATTGGAAAATGGCTTCGGCGCAGCGGAGGTAGAGTACTCATTCACGCCCTCGTCCTTTAGTGGACCCACCAGACCGGTAATCGCCTGTCGACTCATACCGCAGTGAAAACCGAACGGGCCGGCCATGTTTTGACTGCTCGTGGAAGAAGATTGCGCTGACGAGACACTGACCAGGACCACTGCGATCAGAGCAAAAGGACGCAAGAAATATGCGGCTGTTTTCATAATTTCCTTTCGTCGCCGAACGCGCTCGTTGGAACTCGCCGGAATAGAAGGAAGTACGCAACGGAGGAATATACAACTGCTGGCCCTTCAATTCAAGCGAAAGGAAAAGTACGACAATGTTTCTCGGATATTGGAAGGTCTGGCAACGCAGGATACCATGGAAAGAGAGCCATGGCCGTCGCCACTGAAACCCGCCCAAACGACTACAGCCTGGTGGGGAAGAACACTGTTCTGGCTATCCAGCAAGGCTTGGCCGAGGCAACCTGGTATACGTCGCCGGTCCCGAGGGACAAGATGCGGGAGCTGCTGGAGCGCAGGGACGGCCCACCTCTCCGCGATACCATCCTGTGGTTTGCTCTTCTGATCGTTTTCGGCGCATGCGGATACGCTTTGTGGGGAACCTGGTGGGCCATCCTCCCGTTTCTGTTCTATGGGGCCATCTATGCCTCGAGTTCCGATTCCCGCTGGCACGAGTGCGGCCACGGTACCGCGTTCAAAACAGATTGGCTGAACAACGCACTCTATGAAATTGCTTCCTTCATGGTGCTGCGAGAAGCCACTCCCTGGCGATGGAGCCACTCCCGCCACCACAGCGACACCATCATTATTGGACGCGACCCGGAGATCGCGGTGCCGCGGCCGCCGGATATCCTCTCGCTATGTTTGTCTTTCTTTGATCTGAAGGAAATGCCCATCTACTTCCGTCATGTGCTGCTGCACTGTACGGGACGACTCACCCAGGAAGAGAGAACCTACATCCCGGAATCCGAATACGGGAACGTCTTTGTCCGGGCTCGCATCTACTTACTGATTTATTTGGGAGTGATCGGGCTGTCGATCCACATGCGCAGCATTCTTCCGCTGATGTTTGTTGGCTTGCCCAACCTATACGGCTCCTGGCTATACCACGTTTATGGATATACCCAGCACGCCGGCCTTGCCGAGAATGTCCTCGATCACCGGCTGAACTGCAGGACCCTGTATGTAAATCCGATCCACCGCTACCTGTACTGGAACATGTTCTACCATGTCGAGCACCACATGTTTCCGCTGGTGCCCTACTACAATCTGCCAAAGCTGCACGATCTGGTCAAAGACGATATGCCCACGCCGTACAACGGGCTGATCGATGCTTGGCGCGAGATTATCCCGGCTGTCCTGCGACAAGTGAAGGACCCTGCCTACCATGTGAAACGTAAGCTGCCAACGCCTACCCTGCCGTCTCAGGCGCCCTCGACTTCCCATATTTTCAAAGCAAAAGGTCAGCCAATGAATGGCTGGATCGAGGTCTGCGCCAGCTCGTTCCTTCGAAATGAAGACGTCCTTCGCCTCGACCATGACAAGAAGACTTACGCCATATATCGCATTGCGGACGGCAGCCTGTACGCAACCGACGGCATGTGTACCCATGCGAATAGTCATCTGGCGGACGGCTTCGTCACCGGCAATCTGATCGAATGCGCTAAGCATAACGGACGATTCAATATCATCGACGGATCGCCGCAACGCGCCCCGGTATGCGTGGCATTGAAGACATATGCCGTTCGCGAACATGATGGAAAGATTTTCTTTGATCTTAATTCTGCGGGCGGTTGTGGGCTTACAAGCCCAGAGATTACGTACAGATTCCGTGTGGTCAGCAATGACAACGTCGCCACATTCATCAAGGAACTTGTATTGGAACATGAACCCGGCTCGCCGATTCTCCGCTATCAGCCGGGCGACTACATCCAGATCGATGTCCCCGCCTACGGCGAAATTCCGTTCCATCGAATATCCGTAGCCGCGCCCTTCATCGACATCTGGAAGACACAACGGGTATTCCAGTTTCGCGCCGAGAATGGCCTCCCTGTTCGACGGAATTATTCCATGGCTTCGAACGCTGCCATCGACAAGCAGCTTCGTTTCAACGTCCGCATCGCGACTCCGCCACGTGGCCAGGATTGCCTCGCTGGCGTCGGTTCCACCTATATCCATTGCCTGAAGCCGGGAGACACGGTCACGGCAATTGGACCGTTCGGCGACTTTCACATCCAGCATTCGGAAAAAGAGATGGTCTACTTAGGTGGAGGCGCGGGGATGGCGCCGCTACGTTCGCATCTTTCCCATCTTTTCGAAACGCTGAACACAACACGTCGCGTCAGTTTCTGGTATGGCGCCCGCTCGCTGCAGGAAACTTTCTATCGCGAGTATTTTGAAGACCTGGCCAGAAGATTTCCTAACTTCACCTTTCACCTGGCGCTTTCTGAACCCCAACCGCAGGACAACTGGAACTCGCATACCGGCTTCATCCATGAGGTGTTGCGCTCGCAGCATCTCACGAATCACCTCGACCCCACTGCAATCGAATACTATTTATGCGGTCCACCCGCCATGGTCCAGGCGGCAACCAAGATGCTTGAAAATCTAAACG
>JAJZCA010000176.1 GCA_021798735.1 Acidobacteriota bacterium
TCCGATCTACACGGCTGCCGTCCGGGGATTGCCACCAGAACAACTTCAAAGGAAGTTGGTTTGTATCGTTCCACGTCATTTTTTGCGTAACAAAATAATCGATTCCGGATTTCTTGTAGATTTGCGGCAGTTGCCAATTGTATCCGAAGGAGTCTGGGTTCCAGCCCACTTTGACATCGACACCAAGATTTTTCTGGAAGTAGCGCTTCGCCACCAGAATTTGCCGCACCGTCGATTCGCCGTCCGGCAGGTTCAGGTCGGGTTCGACCCACATGCCGCCGACGACCTCCCATCGGCCTTCTTTCACCCGTTGTTGAATCTGTTGGAAGATGTCAGGATATTTGTTCTGCATCCATGCGTAATATCGCGCCGCAGACTGGGAATAGGTGTAGTCGGGGTACTCGTTCATCAGTTGCAGGGCGGTGGAAAACGTACGTTTCACCACATCGACGGTTTCAGTCCAGGGCCACAGCCACGCGGCATCGATATGGGCATTGCCCGTCATGTGAACGGTGTACTGTTGCAACGCTGGCCGTAGTGGTTCGAGTTGTGCCTGTGCTTTTTGGAGCGATGCGTCGAACGCGGACTGATCGCCTTTGTCCAGCGCGACCAGATCTACCGAGGTTGCTGCAGCATCCAGAGTTTTTTCCTGCGAGGTCAGCATCGCGGCGTCCGCCGTAATCGCCGGCAGCAGGTGGGCGGCGGAAATCAACTCATCTCGAAGATTTACCGGATTGGGACGATCGCTGGAGAAAATGATGTTCAGGTCAGCGGCGTGGATATTCTTGTCATCCTGGGTCTGCAACAACTTTACGGCAACCAGTACTTTCTCTCCCGGTTTGGCCTCGTTGAAAAGCAGTTGTTTTTCCAGGTCTTCTCCCAGTGCTATGCGGCTTCCGTTGTAGTACAGGATCGTAGGAATGGGACCATTGGCCCTGACCTGCATGTGGAACCAGATTTGCGCTCCGGCCAGGTTGTAACCGTTCAGCGTTTTCGGCACTTCCACCCAACGTCGCAGCCAGACTGCTCCATGAGGAGCCGTGAAGGGAAGATGCACGGTTTGCCATGCGCCGGTGTCAAGGTCCGGTCGTTCTCCGTGGGCGATGTCGCCTAGATGATATTGCCAGGTTTGGGCAGGAATGGAATTGAATGTGCCCAAACGATCGATCACTTGTTGCGCCTTGGGCGAGAAGGTGTACGGCGCGACCTTTCCGGCTTGAGCAAATAGATTTTGTGTCTGGAAAGACAGGGCGAGGAGGACGACAGCGAGCGCTAAGGACAAAAGGGGAAATGAGCGACGAATAGGCTTCAAGATTTGCTCCATCGGAGTGGATTTTTCACCGCGTTACCAAAATACACCAAAACAATACCTTCTACCGGTTCAAGCCGCTGACGCTTCGCAACGTTAGCTTCATGCCGGCGATTTCTCAACCAGACCGTAATCGGCCGTCAGCAGGACCAGACAAATCCAGAACACATTGGCGCCCAGTAAATGCAGAATCTGCAACCATGTCGGCTGCTGCCCCAATACGTCGAAAATTCCAAGCAAGTATTGCGCAATCAGCGTCCAAAGTACAGCAACTCCTAGCGTATGCGTCTTCGAAGACACACCGGATCGAAACGATCTCACCAGCAGCCAGGCAATGAAGACCCCGGCGAGGAACGCACTGGCCGGATGAATCCAGCGCAAACGCAGCAGCAACGGCGCCGCCGGAGAGAAATCCTGCCGAATGGCTTCAAGAAGCGAGGAAGATGGGTACATCGTATCTCCCAGTGCAACCAAGGAGCCCGAAACACCGACCAGCAGCGTCGCTAGAATTCCCAAGGTTGGGAACATCAGGCTACCGTGACGCAGCTTGATCGTCGTACGAAAGCGGGCATTTGTCAAAAACTCAGCCGTCAAAGCCAGTGTCCCGACCAGGAGCAGGGTGTTCGTCAAGTGGAACGAAAACAGATAGACCGCAGTCGCAGGGGAAGCGCTATGTGCGGCGACCGTCACCAGCAGAGCACCGAGAAACGCTTCATTCAAGACCAGCGCCAACGCGATCGCGGCAGTCCATCGCGCCAGGTGCCCTTTGGAAGTAACGCGCCAGGTCCAGATGAGGAGCGCTGCTATGACAATCAGGGCCCCCCCACTCATCAGGCGGTGGGTGAACTCCACCAGCGTATGGAATTGCGGCGACTGCGGGATCGCTGCCCCGGCGCAGAGTGGCCATTGGTCTCCGCAACCAGCACCGGACCCGGTTGCGCGCACCACCCCTCCCCACAGGATCACCAGAACGTTGTAGGCCAGCACAAACCAGGCAAAGCGTCGAAGGGCCAAAGATACAGTAGGAGGAGTACATCTGCGATGCATACTCACGGCTATGCCTGCGGAAGCAGCATCGTCGGAGGCGATCATCCTTCTCATTGGGTCTCCAGGGGTCGCTGAAAACTTGCGCATCATCCAGCCCTGTATTTTAGGCTGAAGCGATTCGCTGTTGGGGCAGTTATCGGTTCAAGGGGCGATCCGTCAGCAATTCCTTATCGGAAAGTTCCTGTAACAGGTAAGTGCGATGCTCCAAGAGGGCTTCGACGTGGTGACGATAGTCGGGTGGGACAAAGAGGAACTTGCGCGGTCCTTTGCCCCACATTGCAAGCAACTGTGCGTCGTCCAGGCAAACATGCGGCGCATCGGGATAATCCGATCCCCAGAGGAGAGTGGTTTCGCAGCCGTCCACTACGTAGGCGCGGCGCTGCGTATAGAAAATGATCGACGATCCGTAGGATTGATCGCCGTAGAGCATCAGAGTGTCCTCTGGGCCGGCAATTTGATTGATGGTGTTCGCCATGGCCCGTGAAGAAAGCATCGGCTGAAAGCGAACGAAGGCAAGGTGGGCCGCGACCAGAAACATGGCAGCCGTCATGGCTGTGGTGAAGGTTGCGCTCAAATGTTGTTTGCGGACGCGCATGCGCCACGCCAGCGTGGGGCCTGCCAACAGAGTCGCCGCGGCCAGCAACGCCGGCAGTCGCAGGGCGGCGAAGGAGGGGCCCGTGAGATCCATGAAATGCGACATTGAGAGCGAGTAGCCGCCTACGTCTCGATGCGCCAGCAACGTACCGATATCCGCGACATACGGCAGATGCCGCGAGGCCCACAATCCATACGCAAGCATTGCTGCCGCGCCTGCGCCGACCACCGCAAACAGAGCCTGCGCGGCTTCCAGCCAACGCATGTCAGCGGCGTGCTCAGTTGTCGAAGATGTTATCGCATCCGTCTCCAGACTTGCCAATCCCGCCGCCGTCAACAGAAGCAGAGGGAAGTAGGCCGGATACGTGTAGTACTCCTGGTTGGTCGAGAACGAGAAAAACAGCAGGATAAATCCTGCGTACAACGCCAGTAACAAGGAAGTGCTGCCGCGAAAATCCAGCTCTTTCCAGGCTCGCCAGTTGAACCGGAGGCCTGCGCTGCGTTTTTTATGCCATGCCGCATACAGCGTTGCCGGCCAATAGAGGCTCCATGGAAACAGCCAGACCAGGTGCAAGCTCCAGAAAAGATAGCCAGGGAGTTTGTTGTAGTCGTGCGGATAGCGCTTGCCGAGGAAGCGCAAAACATGTTCGTTGATGAAGTAGAAATAAAAAAATCCATGCACGTTGTCCGGCGACGGAATGTTGCCGACCGGATGGCCCTGGTCCGGATTGTGAAGCCCGGCCAGAATGTGCCACGGTGCAGCCACCAGTAGGAACAGCAGTGTTCCTGTAAAGAGATGAAATTCTCGCCAGCGCCGCCATTGTCCCGTTAGCAGAAGATAGGGGACCACGCCGCCGATGAAGAACACTGGCGCGATCAGTCCCTTCGCGAGCATCGCTAGCGCCAGCAGGGCATAGGTGCAATAGATACGCGCGGGTTGACGGTCTTCCAGGCCGGTGAGGAATAAGTAGAACCCCAACGCGATCAGCAGGGTCAGGATCGATTCAGGAATGAAATAGCGAGTGAATAAAAATGTCCCGATTGAAGTGAGGAAGGCAAGCGCGGCGTAGAAAGCGGCCCTCTCAGAGTAGGCACGTCGGCCCCACAATAGCGCCAGGATGGAACAGCCCAGGACTGCCAGCGCCTCCGGCAAGTGCGTTGCAAAGGCATTGAAGCCGAAAAATTTGAAATCGATTGCGACCAGCCAGTACGGCAGGGGAGGTTTTTCCAGGTAGCGGATACCATCCACCATCAGGGTGACAATATGGCCCGTGAGTGCCATATGCTGGGCGGCCTGCGCATGCGTGGCATCGGCGTCGTCCAGCAGAGAGGGCGTGAACAGCGCGGCAAAGTAAACAGCCAGAAAGACGGCAAGAATCAAAATCCACTCGGCCCGACGCGAGAGCGGAAAGTCGGGAGACGAATCGTTTGCCTCAATCCCGGTCGGGAGAGCCTGATGAGAAAGATTGGAAGGTTGCATCCGCATATTGAGAAGCAAACTTAGAATAGCAGTCCAATCTTCGCCACTTTTTCCCTGATTCGTGTCATCCTGCCAATGTGGGTACCCTACGAGTACAGGAAATGACGACATACGCGGCTGTCGATATAGGGTCGAATTCGGTCCGCCTGAAGATTGCAGCCGTCCACAACCACCGCCTGAAAACGCTGCATGAAGACCGAGAGATCACTCGGCTGGGCGAGAGTGTTTTTGAGAGCGGAGTGGTTTCGCCGGAGTCGATGGCGACCACCATCCGTGCTTTGCGCAGATTTCACCGTGCCGTTCAGGCACATGCAGTCGACAAGCTGCGAGTCGTGGCAACCAGTGCTATCCGCGACGCACGCAATCAGCAGGCGTTTCTGGCATGGGTGCATTCCGCTACCGGCTGGAAAGTGGAGATTATTTCCGGCTTGGAAGAAGGCCGACTCATCCACTTGGGTGTTGTTTCCAACGAGCCTGCAGCTCACGGCCGGTGTCTGCTGGTCGACCTGGGCGGCGGTAGCTGCGAAATCACATTTTCTGAGCATAGCGCAATTCGGCAGATTGTCAGCCTTCCGCTCGGAGCGGTTCGGCTCACGCGTGAATTTCTTCGCCATGATCCGCCCACCCCAGAAGAAATAGCGCGAATGCAGGGATGGATCCGGCGAGAGCTGCATCGCGCGGAACAACAGATAGAATGCGAACGGGTCAGGGTGTTCGCGACATCCGGGACTGCGGCGGCGCTGGCAACTGCAGCACGAGTTGCCAGCAAGTCGACCTTTAAGCCAGACGGAAAGCCAGGCGTCCGCGCATGGGATCGCACGCCAACCGCGATGGTGCGCAGCCTGGCCGACAAACTGAAGCGAATGTCCGTGTCACAGCGCAGCGTGATCCGTGGAATTGGGCCAAGGCGATCGGAAATCATCGTTGCCGGCGCACATGTGTATGCGGATTTGCTTGAACGCCTTCATTTGCCCGGCTTCCGTTACTCACCGATGGGCTTGCGTGACGGAATCCTGGCGTTAATGCTGGCAGAAGCCGACACTCGGACCTCCGCCCATCAGCACTTTGAGCAGGAGAGGTGGGTGAGCGTTCTGGAGTTATGTCGCCACTACGGGATCGATCCGAAACGACAGGAACCGGTAGTTCACAACGCTACCCAGTTGTTCGAGGATCTGAAAAGCATCCATCACTTGCCGGTGGACTACAAGCTGTGGCTGCAATCGGCGGCCATGATGCACTCCGTCGGAAAATTCATGAACTATCAGGGCCATCATCGCCACACCCAGTACATCATCGCCAACTCAGAACTGTACGGATTCACTCCGGAGCAGCGTCTGATCGTCTCTGCAATTGCCAGGTATCTTGGAAAATCGCGACCGACACCGGCCGACCGGGTCATGCGTTTCATTCCGGTGGAGGAACATTTGAGTGTGAAACAGGCGGCCGTTCTGCTGCGAATGGCGGTTGCGTTGCACCAGAACCAATCCAGTGCGGTGCCTCGTTTTCGAACGCGCGCGACCCCGAAGAGAGTTTCCATCACGCTGATGCCGGGGCGTAAAGGCGCGGACCTGGAACTGTGGGCCTTGCGAAAAGAAGCCGATTATTTTCGCGAGGTCTTTGCTCGCGATCTCTTCGTGTCTTTGGATTGAATCGCCCGTAACAACCGGGGATCGAGGAGCCATTGCAGCTTGGCCGAACCGCGCTGCAGGGTCAGTGCAGCGATGGCGCCTTTGCGCACGCGAGCGATTGGACTGGTTGTGGATGGTGATAGCAAGCGATTCAGATATACGGGCAAATTCGGGTTGTGGCCCACCAGAAGGACCTCTTCCTGTTCCGCCACACTGTCGAGAAGACGCTGAAAATCATTCCATGTCCCATCCGGGGCCAGTGCTTGCGACAACTGAATCTTCTTTTCGTAGCCGGTTTCCGTCCCCACTAGCGCGGCCGTCTGAAGAGCCCGTTTCAATGGGCTGGAAATTACGGAATCGAATTGGACCTTTATGGAATTGAGTGCTCGACCGAGCAGGATGCAGTGCTGTTTGCCTTCTTTATCGAGCGGCCGCTTGTGATCGAGTACGGGGTTCATTTTCCGTTGACCCGCGCTGCCGTGACGCAATAAATACAAATTCATATTTCGTCCTAAGTGTTCAATTTTTGACGCATTCGTTTCGCTGGCGAGGAAAGTCTTGGTTCCCAATGCGACGATCAAGAAATGGTGAAGAATCCGCCGACTCTACACGATTGGATGCTGAAACTGCGAAAGAGTCGCACAGGGATGCCGAGGAAACATGTCTCTTTGCGACAAGCAAAATTGTATCAACGGGAACCAACTCTAGCCCGTGCGTCGTTCCCACAGTTCCGCAGTTAGCATCCCTCCCAGATACATTGCATATTCCAGCCGATGAAATCCGTGACCGCGGAATACTTTGGCGTAGTCGGGGATTCGGCGGACACGCAACCGTGTCATGATGGCGAAAGCAAAATACAGAGAACGAATCAGCATCCGGCCGGTTGCTCTCCGCAAGCCTTTTTCAGGGATCGAGAATTCCGAGACCACCCAAATCGCGTTTTCAGCAAGAGCGGGCATCAGGCGCTCAACCAGAGAAGAAACGTCGTTGTTCGTCAGGCAATCGAGAAAAAAATGGGAGACAACCAGGTCGTATTCTTTGCCGTCAGGCGTGAAGCGGCGAAGATCGGCCTGCATCGTGCGCAGCCGCGCTTCTGCATCGGGCGAACTACACGCTCGCTGCCGAAGCGCGGCCAGCATCGCCCCGCTCGCATCGACGGCATCCACTTGGACAGTAGGGTTTGCGGACAAAAGACGCGCCGTAAAGCGGCCGTCTCCATCGCCCAGCGTCAGCGCGTGGCGCGCTTGGGTACATTGCGAGAGAAAGTGAAAACGGCAGCGTTCCAGCATGGATCCGAAGCTTAAGTATTCCATCCAGCGATAGAGATGAGCCAGAGAATCGAAATTGGGGGCGTCGGGTTTCATCTGTCTATCTGCAAGGTAGCGCGGTCAACGCTGGTGAAGAAAAAACACCAACGGGGTCAGCAAGGCCCCATCGGCAAGGATGCGCAGCGATAGCGCGCTAAACCGCATTTTGTGGCAAACCAGTGCGAGAAACATAAAGGAGCTGATCGCAACGGCGGCAAAGAGAGGCCAGGAGATC
>JAJZCA010000177.1 GCA_021798735.1 Acidobacteriota bacterium
CTTGCGAGTTCAGCTGAACTGGTTCACGAAATTGTCTATCTGGCTTCCATCGCCCTCTGGGCAGGTTACTTCTTGCAGCCGGAGCCGGCGCGTCGCCTGGTCACCATGCCTGTCACCTCACCGCTGATGCGCTGGAATGATGTTGCCCAGACCTTGGGCAATCCAGCCGGTCAGGTTGCCGTCAGCTACCCACCTTCGTTCATGACAGATGTGTTCGACCTAGTGGAAAACGTAATGGGCCCGAATGGTCGCCCGCAAAGGGCAGCCAGTTCGACGGGACCGATCGCAAGCTAAACTTTGTTGTAGGCAAATAAAATGGGCTGACCCTAGGGTCAGCCCATTTTATTTAGTGCGCTTTTGATTCTGCCAAGCAGAATAATGACGGGCATTGTTCGCTAAGAATGGCAGCACATTTTTAGCGAACCGCCTTATGCTTCGGCTGGAAGCGGGTCGACGGCGACAAAACGTCCTGTACGCCCACGATCCACAAAGCGCACGCGCCCGTCGATCTTGGCATACAGCGTGTCGTCGCTGCCCAAGCCCACGTTCAATCCGGGCTTCAGGCGAGTGCCGCGCTGCCGCACGATAATCGAGCCGCCGGTGACAACTTCACCGCCAAATGCCTTCACTCCCAGTCGCTGCGAATTCGAATCGCGCCCGTTCCGAGAACTGCCTAATCCTTTTTTATGTGCCATTGCTCAATCCTTGAATTGAAGTTCAATTTCGTATAAGCCGCTCGATGCGGCGAAATGCCATCTCCATTTAGCTGGCGGCGGTAAAACTCTGCCCGTCAACCTGAATCTCGTGGATTCGGACTTCGGTGTAGGACTGGCGGTGTCCTTGCATCTTCTTATATTGCTTTTTACGCTTGAAGTGGAAGACCAACACCTTCTTCGCGCGGCCTTCGTTGACGACAGACGCTAGTACCTTGGCGGAGTTTGGCTTGGCCAAACCAGCGCCGTCCTGGCCATCTGCAGAGGCGGCCAGGACATCGGTGAATTCAATATTGCCCTCGGCCTGGGCCAGTTTTTCGACCTTGAGGACATCTCCGGGCGCCACACGGTACTGCTTCCCGCCAGTGCGAATAATTGCGTACATAACTTAAGTCCTCCGCACCCTCTGGCTTGCGCCGGGTGCAAATAAAATTTCAGGCGGAACATGTGACCCTATGAGCCGCAGTGGACACTGCGGAAATCGGGGTTCATCCATGCGCGTTGCAGAACGCAAGCGCGGAGCGAATCGCCTAACCAATTAAGAATACTGGTTCTGGCTAGGACGCGTCAACCGTCCTGCCGGTGTGAAGCCACCGCGGCCAGCGCCTTTCCACGGACTGAAACAGATAGACCGCCAAAATTGCAATCATCGGCTCCAGTGGATCGCGGAACCTGGCGTGGACCGTGACGAAATAGTAGATCAGCGGGATCAGCAGAAAGGCCCAGGCAAACAACCACGCCGCGGGAATGCGACGTTTCAATGCCAATCCCAGGCCGAACAGGCCGGCAATGCTGGCGAAGGCAAAATTGGCGACTCGGAAAGGCTCTATGTACCATTTACCCCCGGTTGGATGGGGAACGCTGATCCAGAAAAAATAAAGCCGCTTCAGGGAATTGCGCAGGAACAGGCCAGGGTGGCTTGCAATGTATTTCTTCGCAAGCTGGCCGCGCATCTGCGCATAGGCGACTTCGCCCATTTGCTTGTAGAGCCCCAGCTGGTCCTGGGCTTCGTAGGGGTGGTTGTATTCCATCAAAAAGCCCATGGCTCCGGGGCCATTGCCGAGATACAGTTCCGCTCCGAAGTTGGCGCGCATGGGAATAAATTTATGAAACACCAGAGCGTTGCGAACCATCCACGGAGAAACACAGATTATGAATACGATCGCAGACATCGATGCGAACCCAGCTTGCCGCCGAAGATGTCGAGTTCCATGCAGCACCCATAGTCCGCATGCCGGCAGGAACAGCAGTAGGGAAGGATTGCTGAGACCCAGAAGTCCCCAAAGAAGGCCGAAGATCAGCCATCGCCGCAGGGTGCGACCGTCGTCTCTGGAACAAAAATCTACCTCAGTGGTATCGGCTGGAATCTCTCCAATGCGACGCATTCGCAAGGCGAGCACGAAAATCACGGTCAGCAGCCACGTACTGAGCGTCATCTCCCAGACCCAGCGGACCGCATATTGCATCGCCGCAGGGTAGAGCGCCCAGATCCACGCCGACCATACCGCAACGCGGCGATTGAAGCATCGGGCAGCAATTTCATAGGTGGTCATCGCCGTAAGAGCGGAGACGAAGCTGTTGAAGGTGAGAATTACCCAGGCCGAACGCAGCGTGTAGATGCCGAAAAACTTGAATACGCCTGCCAGCAGCAGCGGGTATAACGGGGGCACCCACGTGGTGGGGCCGGTGTGGCCGATGAACGGGTCCGCGTATCCGAAACCGGTCGCCAGTGCCCTGGCGACGCGCCCCATCTCCCAACCAAATTGGAAATGGTCGCCATCGGTGCGGAAGTGATAGGTGTGGGCCAGCGTCATGTACAAAACGCGCACCAGGAACGCGGCCCAGAAGACCGCCCATGTGGAACGGAATGGGTTCGATTGAAACGCTGCGGAAACGGCGCGCACTTTGCTGGTCGCCGGCTCAAGTTGGAGAGTGCTTTTGGTCGTCACTGGGCGCAATTCTTACCGCGTGCGTTTTCGGAAAGGGAGAGTTGAATCGTCACAGCCGGCCGAGTCCAGGGTAACGTGTCGTCAGAGGTCATGATTGCTCACAGGGCAGATTTTCTGTACACTTATGGTTTGGGTCGAAGGAGTTTTTCTGCCAACAGAAAACTCCTGGTGTGTAGGACTTTTCGATGCGGCGTACGACGGTGTGCAATTCCCAAAGCCACATCCCACATTTGCAGAATATAGGATACAGATCATGGCACAAACATGTGAAATTTGCGGGAAGAAGCCGCAGTTCGGCAACAACGTGTCCCACGCGCACAATGTGACGCGCCGTCGCTGGAATGTCAATCTTCAGACCGTCAAGGCGAAGATAAACACCGCCAGCAAGCGCATCCGCGTCTGCACCGGCTGCATCAAGTCCGGCAAAATCGTCAAGGCATAATTTTCGCAACAACTTGCTCTGCGCCAGTCAGAACCCTTCCGTATGCAGTTTTATAAGAAAAAACTGAAGCAGGAACATAAAATCATGCGGCAGGCGGAGCTCGCCAATGGCGCTCTGCTGCAGGAATACCATCGCCCAACCCCCGAATGTCCCAATCCAGAACGTTGGAGCATGTACGACTCGATGACGGCCGAGGCGGAGGTGCTAGAGTTTCTTCGGACGCTCATCACTACCATCAAGCCGAATTTGGTGGTCGAGACCGGTTCCTTTCTTGCCGTCAGCACGCTTTGGATTGCGGAAGGCTTGAAGCGCAACGGTTTTGGCCGTATCGTGAGCTGCGAGTTTGATCCAGTTGTCTATGCCAGGGCGCGGGAAAACGTCGCCAACTCCGGTCTTGCGGACTGGATTGATCTTCGCAATGAATCCAGCCTGGAAATGCAAGTGGACGGGTGCATCGATTTTCTGTTCAGCGACAGCGATCCGCCCATACGCGAGCAGGAGGTCAGGCGATTCCTCCCGCAGATCAAGCCGCACGGCATCCTCCTGATGCACGACGCCAGTTCCCATCTGAAAGTGGTTCGCGACGCTGCGTTGAAGATGGAGGCGGAGGGTCTGTTGTCTGTCGTTCTGCTACCCACTCCTCGTGGTCTGGTGATCGCGCAGAAGCGGGCCGGGCGCCAATAAAGTGAAATCCATTGAATCTTTTCAGCGGAGCCCGCGCTGGCGTTGCGCTGCGCAGGCTGCATCCCAGTTGATGTCAGCTAGACCGGAGTCAATGGTGAGAGCTTCGTCGGGACCATCGACCGCCTCGGTCACATAGAGAAGCGTACCTCCTATGGGTTTGTTCGTTGCTCGGGTCTTGTTCTCACGACTCCTCATACACACACTCCTGACGCAATCTCGAATAGATCGATGTACCCATCGAATGCAAGCAAACATCCAAAATCCGATGACGGAAGGCTTCTTATTTTCCTGATACTTCCAGCGATGCTGCTGAGGAAAGAGGATTTGTTGTCCGAATTCTCTGACCCTCGCGTCAAAATCTTAGGACATCGCCTGCTCCTGCGTTAGCTGCTCACTCGTCCAACGCGCGAATTACTGGTCTTATGCAGCCGGCTGAAATGGTGCCTGGCGTGCAGACTTCACAGTAGTCGCCGCACCCACACGCAGCGGCTATTGAAAGGGGAACAAAAATGCCTCACGTAAAATCCATATTTCGTGCCCTGTCGATCGTTTCTCTCGCAGCCTGGGCCATGGGCGCGTACTCTGTTGGCGCCAGCGCAGCAACCTCGACCACCACGCTGCAGAACATGCAGGCAGCCTTCAACGGGGAAAGCAATGCGCATATGCGCTACCTAGCCTTTGCCGAGCAAGCGGATCGCGAGAA
This sequence comes from Acidobacteriota bacterium, assembly GCA_021798735.1. Taxonomy (GTDB): domain Bacteria; phylum Acidobacteriota; class Terriglobia; order Terriglobales; family Acidobacteriaceae; genus JAKAAZ01. The sequence continues at coordinate 4,492 of JAJZCA010000177.1, forward strand.
CTATGGCGAGGTCGCCAGCTTGTTCCGTGCAGCGGCACGGGCCGAAGGGGTCCACGCTTCAAATCATGCGCAGGTCATCAAAGGCATGGGCGCTGTTCCCCAGGCCAAGCTTGAATCGCCGGAAGTGAAATCGACGCGAGAGAATCTGGAGGCCGCGATCAAGGGTGAGACGTATGAACGCGACATCATGTATCCAACATTTCTCAAACAGGCGCGACGCGATGGCAACACGGACGCGGTGAGAAGCCTTGACTTTGCGAAAACCGCCGAGGCAGAACACGCGAAACTCTATACGCGGTCGCTGCAGAATCTGGACCAGCTGAAAGGCTCGAAGAGCACGACCTTTTTCGTTTGCCCGACATGCGGCTACACAACGAGTGAGCCGAACTTCTCCAATTGTCCATCCTGCTTTACTCCTGGAGAGATGTTCGAAAAAGTATCTTGAGCGTCAATTCGAGTTCGCCGGCCTGTCCGGCGGCGAACTCGTCCGTGTCAGCCAGGAGGTTCGCCATGCCGCAATTTCCGCCTATGCCGAACTGGGACGCATTGCATCCCCTCATCATCCATTTTCCCATTGCGCTTCTGCTCCTTAGCCCATTGTTTGTTGCAATCAGCGCGGTATTGCCGGCGCCGAGGGGCAGGCCCTATATGATTGCTGCGATTCTCGTGCTCCTTCTCGGCACTGCCGGCATGTACGTTGCTATGTCTACGGGAAAGGCTGCGGCGGAGATTGCAGAACGCGAAAATGCTGTGAATGCAGTTCTTGAAACTCACGAAAGTCTTGCGATGGAAACCGAGATTGTATTCTCGGTACTGTCCGTTATTTTGCTGGGAATGTTTCTTCTGCCGCGTGTTCTGCGGTGCCGGGAAACCAGGCTTTTCTCGACCCTTCTGCCGCTTACGTTCCTGGCTTTCTACAGCGTCGGCCTTGTGTTTCTCGTCAATACCGCACATGCCGGCGGTCGGCTGGTGCATGAATTTGGCGTGCACGCCTTGATTCCGGCTGCGTCTGGTCGCGCCGCTTCTCCTGTAGCAGAGAGCAGTGCCGCAAATGACGACAAACATCGGCCATCCCGATAACTCGCAATGCATGGGAGTTGAAGCGTACCCTCAAGATGCCGCCGCTTTTGCGACAAAGACGATGCATAAGATCCCATCGCTAGAAGTATTCGAAGCTCATTCCTTCAGAAGGCAGCAGACAGCTTTTTGCGTGCTCACCCTTTTCGTGCTCGGGCTGCTGCTTCTTTTACATACCTTTTTTCATTCCCTGCTGGGCGAGCCTTCTATCTCTGTCATCGTCATCCTGGGCATCGGGTTCTCGCTGAAATTTCTAGAAATCGCCTGGTTACAAGGACGAACGGATGAGATCGGAGAGAAGACCGCAAAGACGGAAACCTTTCTTTCGGTGGCGATGATTTTTATCCTTGCCGGATGGCTCGCCGTTCTTACTAACCGCGATGACAATCCCTACTTCGTCCTGCTCGCGATTCCGATTTTGCAGTGCGCTTATTATTGCGGCTTGAAGTCCACTGCGGTTACCATCGCTGCGGCGATCGGGATGATGTTTTTCTGGACACGGCATTTCTTTGCAGTGCATCCTCCCCCTCGGCCTTCAGAATTCCTGGAAGTCGGCATGATTTCGATGATCTATGCCCTCGTCGGAATATTGGTATGGCTTCTCGTCCACCAACTGAAACAACAGCAGTCCAGACTGTTCGAGAGCATGGCTGTCCTGCATGCAACCCGCGAACAACTCGTGGAGGAAGAGAAGCTGGCGGTTGTGGGCCGCCTTGCCAGTGGCATCGCGCATGAGATCCGCAACCCGGTGGCAATGATTTCCAGTTCCCTTGTAACTGCGGCCAACTCCCATCTTGGCGCTGCGGACCGCGAAGAAATGGTTCAGATAGCGGCAAGAGAAGCGAGCCGGTTAGAGCGTTTGACGACGGAGTTTTTGAACTATGCCCGGCCGCTCGCTCCTCAGCTCTCGTCCGTTCTTGTGAACGACCTGCTCTCCTACACCGTCGATGTGGTGAAAGCCCACGCCGCGAGCAGGTCCATCCAGGTAAGCTATTTTTGCTCAGAGGATCTAGCAATCAAAGTCGATTCTGCTCAGGTACAAGGCGCATTGTTGAATCTGGTTCTGAATGGAATTGATGCCGCGTATTCGCCCGGGGCAATCGCACTGGACGCGGCACAGAAGGATACTTTGGTTCAGATCGACGTTCAGAATACGGGCGAACCCATTCCCGACGCGGATCTCCCGCGGATTTTCGAGCCATTTTACAGTGCCAAACCGGGCGGTACCGGCCTCGGGCTTGCAATCGCCCGCCGAGTCGCCGAGGTCCATGGAGGCGACCTCTGGGTCAGCAGCAATCAGAAGGGCCGTGTTGTCTTCTCCATGACGCTTTCAGATGTCTCCACTGAAGATCGAATCGAAACATCCCACAAGGAGCTATAGATGGGAAAAGTCCTCATTGTCGACGATGAGCCCAGTATGCGGCGCATTCTCGCCGCGAATCTTCGCCTTGATTCCCATATCGTCGTCGAGGCAGCGGGGGTTGTGGACGCGACAGCCATTCTCGCCAGGGAAGACTTTGACGTCGTCCTTACAGACCAGAAAATGCCTGACGGCAATGGCCTGGACGTGCTGCAGGCAGCAAAGCAGGGCGATCCGGCTACCTCGGTCATCTTTCTGACCGCGGTCGGTACCTTGGAACTCGCGGTCGAAAGCATGAAAGAGGGCGCCTTCGACTTCCTGACAAAGCCGTTCGTTCCGGACGCGGTGCGGGCTGCTGTCAAACGGGCCTGCGAACACAGCGCGCTGCTTAGAGAAAACGCCGTTCTAAGAACGGCGGTGCTCCAAATGGAAGGTCCGGACGAGATTTTTGGAGAGAGTGAAGGTATACGCGCTGTTCGTGAAACGATTGCTCTGGTCGCGCCGAAAGACACGACGGTTCTTATCACAGGCGATACAGGCACGGGCAAAGAGCTGGTCGCACGCCAGGGCAATCGCATTTGAAATTCAGTAGAACCAGGGTTGGTACTTGCGGCAGCCATTGAGAGGGCTGAGGTTTCTTGCAGGAGGATTTAATGTCCC
>JAJZCA010000178.1 GCA_021798735.1 Acidobacteriota bacterium
CCTCTACGAAAGCGCCAAACCCAGACTGAAGACTGCTCCGAGACCGAACGACCACCTCTTCTGCCCCATCAGACCGCCGAGCTGTCCGATGAAATCGATCCGTGTGAGATATCGCGGTTAGGCAGATTGCAGCGAAATCTCCTGGATTAGATGGACTACTCTGGCGACTTTTCCAGCCGAGAGTTGAGAAATTGCTGGAACACTCCGAAGCGCTTGGCGCGAGGCACGGGTTCCGGTCCAATCCTCTGACCTAACTCCTGGCAAAAATCCGTTGTTGGCAGGTAAGCAGGCCAGGAAGATAAGGCGAAACGATTCGGATTGCCGGTTTGTGCAAACTTCACCCAATATCCGATGATGGTGTTCGAGAGGGTCTCGTCGTAGGGCCTGCGAATCCAGCTTGTCCAATACTTCTTGCTGAGGAACATGCTCTCTTCGCTGTGGAATGCTCCGAGCCCGGTAAACTCTCCTGTGCCAACATAGGTGAAGTGGTAGAGGTATGCCGGTTGGTGAACATTGGCCATCTCGATAGCCAGCAATCGCGCTCCGAAGCCAAAGTCGAAGTCTGTATCCATGGTCCGAAATACGCCTGGGACATCCTGATCCGATTCAGCCGGATACTGCGTAAAGACCTTATCTGCAAATGGGCCGAACTCTCGACGAAGCCATCGCCGATATTCCGCAACAGTCTTAGGTCGATATGATTTGCCTGCCACCAGAGGGCTGGCAAAGATCGAAATTTCGTCATTGTTGCTGCCGACAATCACGGGTATTTTCGCCTGTCTTCCGTTCGCGAAAGCAATTGCGGGTTGCTCTGGGAAGAACCACCCATCGACCGCAGGTTCCAGATCGATCCGTCCATCTTTGGCTGCGGCGCGTAGCAATCTCTCTGCAGGCAGGGCACGCAGTTCGACCAGCGAATGCGCGCTATTTTGGATCCCTAAGTCATCTGCCAGTAGATCGCCGTTTGCTTCCGCCTGACGAAGAACCGGATAGACAGAATCGACGCATACGCCGCTTTGAAGAATGGCTCTTTGGAATAGTTTGGCGGCAATCGGCGAGGCCATCAGATTGCAGATATCCAGGGCCCCCGAAGATGCGCCGAATACCGTGACCTGGTTGGGATCGCCACCGAAGCGGCGGATATTGCGCTTTACCCACCGCAGTGCTTCCACCTGATCTAATTGCCCGTAGTTTCCGGAAACGCGATGGGGCGATTCTGCAGATAGCGCCCGGTTGGCAAAAAAGCCAAAAACTCCCAAACGGTAGTTGAGGCTGACAACGATGACGCCTTGCTGGGCAAGTGTCGAGCCTAGCGGCGGCCACTCCGCGGAACCTTCGACATTGCCGCCTCCGTGTACCCACACCATCACCGGGAGTTTGGCCGTTCCAGACAAGCGGGGTGTCCAAACGTTTAAATACAGACAGGCCTCGTTGGTCACCATTTGGGGTATGCCCAGCATTTCCGGCAGCCATGGGCTGGGAGCTTGCGGGCAGGCGGGGCCGTACTTGGTCGCTTTTCGAACTCCAGACCAGCTTGGCGGCAATTGCGGCGCCTTCCAGCGCAGATTGCCGATCGGCTGCGCGGCGTAAGGGATGCCAAAAAAAGATGCAATGTGAGATGCGCCGGGGACCCATGCGCCTTCCAGAGTTCCGCTGTCGATTTTGACCTGTGGCATAGCCGTCTGTGCCTGCAAGTGAACAGAACATCCACAGAAGCAGGTCACAAATGCAACAACGGCCATAGTCGTCCATGTCGATCGCAGGCTATGAAACAGGGAATTCATGCGGTCTCCAATCTCGATCTGCAAATACCTAAAACTATACTGGACGAATGCCTCGGCGCTTCGCAGGCAGCGTCGCCGCATGAGTTTTTGTTCGGATACGCTGCTCTGGTGCTACTCTGGTTTTTTCTGTCTTGATGAATTGCTACAACCCAAAGCCGTCGACAGGATTGCAGAAGCAGTCCGGAAAATCATGGAATCGATGAAAAACTATGCGCCGCGTATTCAATTCTGTTTACTACTTTTGCCTTTTTTTCTACTGCTGTCCTCGGTCGGGCTGGCGCAGGGTAATCGCTTCGTTGTCTCTGTACCTGTCGCCAATATGTTTTCCGCCCCTTCCGCCAATGTTGACGTCGTCTCGCAAGCCATTTTCTCCACCAATGTAGACGAGTTGGCGGAGCAACCGGGATGGGTAAAAATTCGTACACCCGATGACGGATATACCGGTTGGGTCTCCGATTCCGATTTGGTAGAGCTTCACGGAAATGTCGGCTATGCGACGACCGGTGAGGTTGCCGAGGTAGAAGAACTGCGCGCTCATCTCTACCCCAATCCAGATGTCACGACCCATGCGCCGTTGCTGACATTGCCCTTTGAAGCGCGGCTGGAAATAGTCAAGGAAAAACCCGGGGATCGCTGGCTGCAAGTGCATCTGCCCGACGGACGCACAGCGTGGGTGCAACGCGGCGACGTCGCGCTCAGCGCCAACGGAGGCGCCGATCTCAAGGCCCATATGCACATCCCCGAGATGGTGCAGTTCAGCCATCGCTTTCTGGGCCTGCCGTATACCTGGGGTGGCAGCTCCAGTTTTGGCTATGACTGCTCCGGCTTTGTGCAGATGCTGATGCGGCAGCGAGGCTATCTCATCCCGCGCGATGCCGATGTGCAGGCAGCCTGGAGTGGCTTCGAGCCGGTCAAAGTTTCCGCACTGCGTGCCGGCGATGTTCTATTCTTTGGCAGCGACGGCAAAATTACACACACCGGAATGTACATCGGCAATGGAAAGTTCATCCAGGCAACCACCCACGATCATCCCATAATTCAAATTAGCCCACTGAATGCATATTGGCGCAAGCTATTGGTTGTCGAGCGGAGAGTGAAACCATGAATCGTCGCAGTTTATTGAAGAGCGCGGGTGCAGCCAGTCTGCTGGCCTGCCTGCCTGGGAACTCAACCGCCTTCGCCGCGGAGAATGACGCAGCCTCCAGTGCGACATCCGTGAAGACGGAAATCTATCGTCTGAAGCTGCGCCACACCTGGACGACGACCATGTCTTCCAGCACCTATCGCGATATTCTCTATGTTCATTACCATCACGACGGCATCAGCGGAGTCGGGGAAGGCGCGCCCATCGTTCGCTACAAGGAAGACGCAAAGGGCGCGCAGGCAGCTGTCAATTCCGTCCTCCCACTGTTGGATTCCTCCAACCCGACTCAATTTGAAAAAGTGATCTCCGAAGTCTTCGCCCGCGTTCCCGGCGAGTGGGCCGGCAAGGCCGCCATCGACATTGCCATGATGGACTGGATGGGGAAAAAACTTGGCATTCCGCTCTATGAGTACTTCGGACTCGATCCCAAGGATGCGCCCGTCACAGATTTTTCCATCGGAATTGACACCCCGGCGATTACGCGCGAGAAGGTGAGGGAAGCGGCGGCATTCCCCATTCTGAAGATCAAAGTAGGCCTGGACACGGATGAGCAGACGATCGCGGCGGTGCGCAGCGTCACCGATAAGCCGTTGCGAGTCGATGCCAACGAAGGCTGGACCGACCGCGAAGTGGCGGCGCGCAAGATCGACTGGCTCGCAAAGCAGGGAGTGCAGTTTGTCGAGCAGCCCATGCCCGCCGACCGTATCGATGACTTGCGTTGGCTGCACCAGCGCGCCAGTTTGCCGCTGATGGGCGACGAGTCCTGCCGCCACCCGGCAGACATTCCCAAGCTGGTGGGCGTGTTCGACGCCCTGAATTTTAAACTCGACAAGACCGGCGGCATGACCCAGACCTATATGATGATTCAAATGGCGCGCGCCTTGGGGTTCAAAACCATGCTGGGCTGTATGGTTTCCAGTTCCTGCAGCATCACGGCGGCGGCACATCTTTCTCCGCTGGTGGACTACGCCGATCTGGACGGCAACCTTCTTGTCGCGAACGATCCTTATAAGGGTGTCACCGTGAAAGATGGCAAGCTGATTCTCCCGAACCGTCCCGGCCTCGGGCTACTGCCCGCGTAACGCAGAATTTGGTTCGGTGTCTTCGATGTTGAATCGCCCACTAGGTTTGGCATCTCTCATTCGAGGTCTTGTCTTTATGCCAAGTAATGCAAGTCTCATGTGCGCTGCTGTTTTTCTGTCGTTGCCGTGCCCGGTTGCTATCTTTGCGCAACCCGCATCAACCGCATTCACTCTTCAGCAGGCGATGAGCGCGCCCTTCAACTCCGACCTGATCGCGGCGCCCGTCGGGAATAAGTTAGCGTGGCTTTCGAACGCAGAAGGAAGGCGAAACATCTGGGTCGCTACACCCTCCGGCAGCGGTTCTGGTTATGAATCGCGTCAAATCACGCACTACACGCAGGATGATGGACAGGACATCACAGAACTGCATTGGTCCCCGGATGCACAATCCATCGTCTACGTTCGTGGCAGTGACCCCGACAATGCACAAAAAATGTCTGCGAATCCCGCGCTCATTCCGCAGGGTGTGGAGCAGGACGTGTGGCTTGCCTCGCTCGATGGCAGCTCTCCTCGCAAAATCGGCGCAGGTAATTCGCCGGCTTTTTCGACCCACGGCGATACGGTCGTGTGGGTGCTCGACGGACAGATTTGGTTCCTGAAGCTCAAGGACCCCGGTGCCCAACCGAAGCAACTGTTGCACACGCTTGGCGCCTGCGGCACGCTGCGGTGGTCGCCGGATGGCAAATCGCTGGCCTTCGTCAGCGATCGCACCAGCCACAGCTTCATCGGCGTCTACTCGTTCCCGACCGATACCCTCGAGTATCTCGATCCCAGTACCGACCATGACCGGTACCCCATGTGGTCGCCAGACAGCCGTCAAATTGCCTTTATTCGCATTCCGTATTTCAAGGGAGAAGAATTCGACGAGCCGCATCGCAGTGGGCAGCCCTGGTCGATTCGGGTGGCAAACGTTGCTACTGGCAACGGCCGCCAAATCTGGAGAGCCGACGCGGGGCCCGGGAGTGTCTTCCGCGAAGTCGTGAGCGATCTCCAGGTGTTCTGGGGTGCAGACGATCACCTGGTTTTCCCTTGGGAAAGCGACGGATGGACTCACCTCTATACGGTTCCTGCACAGGGAGGGCCAGCCACGTTGCTGACTCCGGGCAACTTTATTGTGGAGGATGTCTCGCTCAGCCCCGACCGCGAAACCATCGTCTACTCTTCCAATCAAAGTGATATTGATCGCCGTCACGTCTGGAAGGTTTCCGTTGCAGGTGGCAGCCCGCAGCAACTGACCGGCGGCACTGGCATTGAAACCGCTCCTGTTGTCGCCAGCAACAATCGCACGGTTGCTGTCCTGCGTTCCGACGCCCGCATTCCCATACGTCCGGCCGTTGTCGGCAACTCTGGAAATATTCAAGACCTCGCGCCGCAAACCATCCCAGCTACTTTTCCGGCTGCCGGCATGGTCGCGCCGCAGCCCGTCATCTTCAACGCGACAGATGGAATGCGAATTCATGGTCAGCTATTTCTTCCAAATGGCGTCGGCAACTGCGTTCGTCATCCCGCAATCGTCTTTGTCCATGGCGGTTCCCAACGCCAGATGATGCTGGGATGGCATGACATGGGCTACTACTCCAACGCTTACGCGATGAATCAATTCCTCGCCAGCCAGGGATATGTCGTTCTTTCGATCAATTATCGTAGCGGTATCGGCTATGGCCTAGACTTTCGCGAGGCGGTGGACTATGGCCCCACCGGGGCCAGCGAGTTCCGCGATGTCGAAGGTGCGGGTCTCTACCTGCGCAGTCGCTGCGATGTCGAACCAACGCACATTGGTATTTGGGGAGGAAGCTGGGGCGGCTTTTTGACCGCCCTCGCCCTGGCTCGTGCCTCCGATCTATTTGCTGCTGGCGTCGATATGTCCGGAGTGCATGACTGGAATATCGACACCCCCGAGAATTTTTCCATATCCGATACCGCCTCTGATCCAAATGCCAGGTGGCGTCTCGCCTGGGAGGCCTCGCCCTTGGCATCCATCAAGACGTGGAGGTCTCCTGTGCTTCTGGTTCAGGGCGATGACGATCCCGAAGTGCCTTTTCTGCAAACCGTACAGTTGGCGGCAGCGCTTCGCCGGCAGCGGGTCACAGTTCAGGAACTGATCTTTCCCGACGAGGTGCACGATTTCCTTCTGCATCGCAGTTGGGTTGCCGCCTACGTGGCGGGGGCGAAATTCTTCGATCAATATCTGAAACCGGTCTCTCCGCAGCCGGCGTCAGCCGTTCACTGACGCGAAAGCCTGCGCGTTTCCGGTTCGGACTCAATGTTTTAGACAAAAAAGTATCCAACAAATTCAGAAAAAGAGCATCTAAGTGACTGATCGCCGCGACGATAGCCGAGCGGCTTCTATTTCGTTTTGCGAGGGTACATGCCGTACTGGTCGATGGAGAGTGGCTGTAATATAGCGGGGATCGGGGATGAGGGATCGCCTTTTCTTGATCCATGTAGACGGGCGCTGTCCCAGCTCTGCCCACGGAACGATTCCCAAGGAAGACCGTCGCAGTGATGCAACTCAGATCTACGAGCCCACAACGTGCCCTGCTGGTTCTCTTGACAGTAGTCGGAGTGCTGTCGCTGCCGACCGCTAGCGCGGCTTCCTGCAAAAGCCAATCGGAAATGACGGCGGTGGAGCGCGATGCCTTGTCCAGTGCTGCGCGAACCATGGTTGACGAGGTGCAGAGCGGGAGCGTATCCGCCTTGCAGGCGAAAACGATTCCTGCTGTGGCGGCGAATTTCTCTGGGATTGCTGCCTCGGTCGAGAATCTGAAGCCGCTTGTGCAACACGCGACCATTACGGTCAATGAACTCTATGCGCTGGATGCGTCAGCCGAGCCTGCGGGCAGCCCTCAAACAGACTTTTTTTGCGGGAATCCGATCATCGTCTTCCACTTTACAAATCTGCCGCCGGCCAAGTATGCGCTGGCGATTCTTCATGCCACCGGTGTGGCAAAACCGCAACAGATTTCTTTGGTCTTGTCTGAAACTTCGCCAAATCAGTGGATGCTCGCCGGTTTTTTCAGTCGCCCCATGATGGAGGCAGGCCACGATGGCCTTTGGTATTGGGAGCGGGCCCGCGAATACGCCCAAAAAAAGATGAACCTGGCCGCATGGTTCTACTATCAGACGGCTGCATATCTCCTGGATCCGGTGCCGTTCCTGGCCAGTCCGAATCTGCAAAAGCTCCAGCAGGAAGCCAGCGACGTACGTCCGGTCAACCTTCCCGGAACCACGCCGATGACACTCAGCGTTCATGGCTCTGATTTCCAGATCACGGGGATGCAACCCACGGTCGCGCTTGGCCCGTGGGATCTCGAAATTCACTACATTCCCGACGCCACGCACCAGACACAGTTGCACGATCCGGTGGTAGCGCGGCAGCAGGTGATTGACGTGATGACAGCGCTGCTGGCCCAACATCCTGGTTTGCGCCAGGCCTTCCATGGCATGTGGGTGCGCGCGTATCAAGGCGATG
>JAJZCA010000179.1 GCA_021798735.1 Acidobacteriota bacterium
GCGGCCAGAGCAGGCCTATCCCGCAGGCCAGGGAGACGAGAGCGCAGACATAGTCCAGCGCCTCCTGCGCGGGCATGCCCTTGGGCATCCCGTGCCATATCGGGGCAAAATCGCCTTTGATCAGGCCCAGGATTCCGAGGGTGATCATGGTCGCCGCAAACACCGCTTGACCCACGCTTACGATACGCATCGCTTTATCCTCCGGTGGCGTTCGAGTTCCGATAGCGTCGCGTCGCTCGTGATGGCCGGTACGGTCCCTGTCTGCGTGCGGACACGCACAGGCAGGCCGGCTCCCGGCCACTCCTGTCTGCGTGCGGACACGCACAGGCAGACGCGCCAGCGACGACTTTTCTGTTGCATTCCATGGCGATTTGACCCAGATATTCATATACAACTGACCGCCGCAGAATGCTTAACCGCCTGATTGAACTCAATTTTGCCAGCAACTCGATGGGTCAGCGATTTTGGAAAGAGCGGGTCATAATTGCACGGAAATCAACAGCGTTGTACTTCTCTGGCACATTTGCGGTTATGTATCTGTCTTCCAAGAAGCTTTGCAACTCTTCCTTCGATTTACCGCTCTTAATCGCCAATTGAAAAACTTTTTGTAATCCAAACTTTTCTTGATATGGATCTTTGTATCCCAGGTAAGTCCATAACTCTTTCGCCAACGCATCACCTAAAGGCATATCCTGCCCAAGCCTATTGGTAATACCAAGAGAAAAGCCCGCTCCAAGAAATAGCACACAGCTATTTTGAGAAACCGCTCTTAGTAAGTACGCTTCATCATTGTTGCTAAACATCGCTAGCCCCGTATTTAGAGGACGTTCGTCGTATTGCCTGCTAGCCTACCGATACCGGAACAAGCATCATAGTGTCATTGCCAAAAATATCGATTACCTTGACGGCAACGGTGTACCTACCATTCTTAGAATAGGTATGGGCGGCCGAAGTAAGTTCTAACTCACGGTTCTTGCGAGTGCGGAAGCTCTGCCATTCGTTTTCGAAGATGTAGCCGCCGGTCCATTTTTCCTCGAATTCCATCTTTGAGGGATTGGTCTCCGGTTTGTCGTTCTCAACCGGAACACGAATGATTTCCTTGCGGCTTTCATAATCGAAGTCCACGGCCCAGTAGTCCACCCAGTCGGTCCACTCTTTCGTCAGGGTTTCGCGGGTGACGATGCCATCCTTGTCCTTGGTGATCTTGATGAGCTGGCCCTGCTCGCACACCACCTGGGTCTTTCCGTTCTTGAGATCGGCAGCCGCAGCTTCGGCGGCGCCCTGGGTGTAGTACACCGAGAAATCGGTGAGTTCGATTTGGAGGGTTAGCTTGTCTTTCTTGTGGTAGCGCGGCGTGGCTTCCACAAAGCTTACGTCGTGGAAAACCACCTGACCTTTGTCCACGGCGCGTTTGTCGAAGACTTCGGCCGGGATGTATTTCGGGGCGAGATCAATGCCTTTGCGCTTAGCCTCGTCCAACACCGCCGGGAACAGGCCCATCTCGAATTCAAAAGCCAGGATATCAGCACGAGTCGCGCCGCGCTTGCGGCATTCGGTGATGACTTCTTCAACGAACAGGCGGCCGACGGGCAGATTGATCGGCCCCACCACCACCAGTCGCCCGGCGTTCTTGCCGTGGAAAAACCATCGTCTTCCAGCGGCTGCGCCTTGTAGGCGCGCAAAATCAGCTCGCGGAATTCCCGCTCCTTCTGAGCCAGGGCCTCTTCACGTTGTTTGCCGCTCAAGCGCCCGCCGACGTTGAGATAAGCCTGACGCTCATAGCGGCCGAGGTTCAACACCTCGAAGGCGCGGAACGGTTTGCCGGATTCTTTCAGCTCACGCTGCGCCTGGATCAGGCGCTTGCGGGTGGTGTGAATGCCGAACTTGCCAAGGTCGGTGGCGATCCACTTGCGGCCGAGTTTCTCCGCCACCGCCGCCGTGGTGCCGGAACCGCAGAAGAAATCGGCGACGAGATCGCCTTCGTTGCTGCTGGCTTTGACGATACGTTCGAGCAACGCTTCTGGTTTCTGTGTGACGTACCCTACATTTTCTTCGTTATGGCCTGAGATGTCCTTGATGTCTGTCCAACAGCAACCAACAGTCACACCAGGTTTATCGGCGAGATATTGCTTCAAGTTCAGTGCGCCATCTTTTCCTCGAACTACTCGTCCTTCCTTCTCGAATTGGGCAATCGACGCAGGCGAATAATCTCTTACATCGCGCAGCCGATAGGGTCCACGGCCATCATTATCGTCGTACCGGTAATTTACGAGCGTCTGTTCGCTGTATTCACTGAATTGACGAGTATAAGTGTATTTGTCGGTTTTACTCGCCCAAATTATGGCATCGGTATCACGAGGATATTGTCGACCCTTTGTGTTGCTGGCTCCAGTAGCGCGCCGCCACACAATTTCATTTCTGTAGCTTTCATCACCGAAAACTTCGCAGATTGTTGCGCGCAGATAACTATTTAACCGCCAATCGCAATGCACATAAATACTCCCATCCGCTGCTAACAAATCCCGCATCAAAATCAGCCGCTCATAAATCATCGTGATGAACGAATCCGCGCCGCGCCCCCAGGTGTCGCGGTAGGCGATCTGCTCCAGCAGGTTCGGCTCCTTGTGGAAGGTCTCGCCGCCGATCTCGATGTCCATGGAGAAGTCGGCGCCGACATCGAAGGGCGGGTCGATGTAGATGAGCTTGAGCCCGCCCGCGTCCTCGATCTGGCGGCGCAGCGCACCAGATTTCAGCGATGAGAGAATCAGCTTGTTGTCGCCCCAGATGAGCTTGTTGGTCCAGCCTTTCATCTGCCGGCCGCGGAAATCGAACAGGCTCCCCTGCGGTGATTCCGGCGCTTCCTGGCGGGGCTCGTCCACGTGTTCCAGGATCTGGAACGGCAGCACGGTGGTGCAGACTTCTCGGGTCTTGCCGTTCCAGACCAGCTCCACCTCGCGCTTGTCCTCAAACAGGATAAAGCGGTATTGCTCGGGAAGCGTCTTGCCCTGCTGGATGAGCTGGATCAGATCGCGCTTTTCGGCGTCGCTAAGATCATAGGCGGGTTGCGCGCGCGAGGCTTTGCTCATGTCAGCTCCGGATGGTTTTTCGCCAACCAGCCCTTCATGTCGGCGAGCAATTCCTTAGCCGCGGCGACCGCCTCGCGCGCTTCGCTCGGCTCGACGTCTTCGCCAGAGTAGTCCACCACGTTGCGCTTGTGGCGGATGCTATCGAGCACACGCATGCGCGCAGGCGGTATGCCGATGGTATGCACAAGGCACTGCACCATGGTCATGTGGTGCCCGCTTTCGCTCTTGCTTGGCCGCCAGCCGTTGGCGAACAGGGCTGCTTGCGCGGCTTCCATGATGGCCGTATAGGCCAGCGTCAATCGGGTCGCGTCCGAAATGGCGGGCTGACCGGCGTCCTTCAGGCTGCGTGCCGCACCGGCGAGCAGACTGCGGATCTCTTTTTGTGTGGGCGTGTGCGGCAAAAGCCGGCCGATGCTCGCGAGGTTCTCAAGCGACATCGCCGGCTCCGAACAGCATGATGCGCGGGCCGCTCAAGACGCGCGCAATAAAGCCGGCATCCTTAGCCCGCGAGCGGAATTCCTTCGCCTGCATGACAATCGGGTTGATCTCGCGCGCCAAGCGTTCGTTCAGCGGATACACAGCGTCCACCACTTCGGCGAACGTCACCTTGCCGACCACCATCAGATCCACGTCGCTGCGCGGACCCGCTTCGCCACGCGCGATCGAGCCGAATACGAAAGCCTGCTCGATCCCTCTTGCGATTGGCGCAAGCGCATCACGCAGTACGTCGGCCAAGCCTGCGGTCTTGACAACGATTCCCTGCAGTTCCACAAAGATCGGACTCTCACGGTTGGCGTGATAGCGGTGCTGGTTGCCACTGCGAGCCGCCTTGACCAGTCCTGCTCCTTCGAAGTGGCGCAGGGCTCGATGTGCGTTGCCCGCATCCACACCCGTGAGGCGCGCGATCTCTCTAACATGAAAACTCTCGTCAGGCCGCATGAACAACAGGCCCAGAAGCCTGCGATGGTCGGCTCCGAACAGCACCTTGGCCGGGTCCAGCGTGCGTATCTGCTTTGTTGTCATAACAACAACGATTGTTGTCTATTCGACAACAAATCGCAAGTGCCGTCACGGCTGATAATCCCGGAAGCTTGCCGCCAATCCGCGAAACGTCGCCGGCGCGTGTGCCTTGAACCCGACCTCGTCCACATAAACAAAGTGGTAAACAGGGCCCCCTTCGGCCTGGCTTGCCTGCGTGGCGTCTTCACACCATTGGCGCAGGCGCGTCATTTTCTGCGGCAGGTCCAGTTCCTCGCGGCCCTTGGTTTCGACGATCCAGACCCTGCCATCAGCGGTTCTGACCAGGAAATCCGGCGTGTAGGTCGAAAGGTCGCCGTCGGCTTTCACGTAATCCAGCTTGAAACCCACGGCCAGATAGTTCTTGGCAAAGGCCGCCACATCGGGGGCCTTATCCAGGAAGGTTGCGAAGGTCAGCTCGAAGCCGCCCGCGTGCGGTTCGCCGACGATCTTGCTGAAAATGGACTTGCGGGCTGCCAGATAAGGACGGTTGTCGGTGCGAAAGGGACGGGTGTCCCGCAGGCGAATGTGATCTTCGATGCGGGAGGTGCCGGCATCCTGCACGGTAAGCGCGTTGATGGCCTGCTTGAACGAATCGAAGAGAATCTTGCCCGCCTCCGGTTCCGAGAGATTGCGCAGCACCACGGGATCGTCCAGATTCACGGCGTCGCCCTCAAACAGATAATTCGCCATGAACTCCCGGACCTTGGGATAGAGCACGTCATAGCCGCCGACCAGACGCAGATCCTTGAGCAACTGGCGGGCGAAAAATCCCACCACGGAGCGATGGTCCGTGCTGCGGTTTCCGTCCAGTTGAATGGTGTGATGAATGTTGTTGTCCAGCATCAATTTGAAGACGATTTCCCGGGTTTCTTCTGCGGTGAAGGGCTTCAGCGGCAGCTTGGAATTCTTGAAGCTGGCCGGATCAAGCGCCTCCAGATTCTTGTATTCGCGGTGGTACCGGCGGGTGAGCCGCGGAATGGGAATATCCAGTTCATCCAGATTCTTGTCCTCGTTACCGGCATCCACCTCCACCACCAGCGAATCGGCGCGCCCCACTCCACCACCCATCGGCCTGTATTCCAGCTGGACACCTTCACTCTGGATGGACTCGACAAATTCCATGAAAGCGGGCGTGCCCATGACCGACACGCTTTCCGGTGTGTCGGTACCAAAATACATGCGGCGCAGGCCGCGGCCCAGCGTCTGCTCCGGCAGGATGTTGGCCGGAGCGACATAGGCACGCAGACCGACGATGGTGGTGACGTTGCGCACATCCCAGCCTTCCTTGAGCACCAGCACCGAGACGATGGCGGTGTAGGGACTCTCCCATCCGTCAATCTCGTTCGCCTGCTTGCGCAGCAGTTCCAGCTCGTCCTTGCTCTTGCCGGTGGCGGATTCGGAGATTTCACCGTTGTTCTTGGTGTGGATGACCAGCACCTTGCCTTCAAGTTCCGGTGCGATTTTCTGCAGGTGCTCGCCGACCTCATCGCAGTTGCGGGTATCGTCCACCATTACGAAAAGCACGGCCTTCTTGCCAAGCTCCTTGTGTTCCGTGTAGCTCTTGCGCCACTCCTCGACGCCGAGTTGCAGGTAATCCGCATAGCGTTCAGTGAACAAGGCGCTCTTCTGTTCGGCCAGCCGGGCACGGCTGGCGGCATCCGGCAGCACGGGATGCTTGACAACATTCTGGTGAATCGCCTCGACCAGGGGGTAATCCGAAACCGTCTGCACAAAGATGGCGCCATTGGTATGTTTCGGTGTCGCTGTCACATCCACCTGTAACGATAACCTCGTGTCCTTTTGCAGCATTCGATGGTGGATGTCCTGAATGCTCTTGAACCAGGCCATACGTGGGTCGTGGATGTGATGGGCTTCGTCGTTGAACACGATGAGTTCATCAATTTCGCGCACGATTTCGCCAAGATCCGCGCGACTGTCCGTGGTTTTGCCCACCGGCTTGGGGCCGAACGGCGCCAGAAAATAATCCCGGAGATCGCCATCTTCCAAAGATGGTTCGGGAACATCGCTGAGATAGACGCGGTGAATGTTGGTCAGGAAGATATTGCCCGTATCGCGCACCACACGCACATCATCCTGAATGTGCAACGTGACCTGAAAATCATCGCGCCAGTTGCAGCCTTGGTAGCCGTTGTCGGGGAGGATCGGATCATTGAAGAAAATGCGCAGACCGTCAAAGTCGAACCGCAGGCGGTCCAGCACGATAATGTTGGGAGCAATCAGCAGGAAATTGCGTGCCAGTTCCGAGTCGGGTTCGTAGAGCTTGTGAAAAAAGCTCCAGGCCAATAACAGGGAAATTACCTTGGTCTTGCCGGCGCCGGTGGCCATCTTGACAACATAGCGCGGCCAATCTTCAGCAAACATACCCGCAGAAACAGCGCCCGACGCATCGAAGCGCATCAGGTCGTGCTTGTCACGCACCTTGCGCGCATCATGCAGCCAGATCACGGTTTCAACGGCCTCGCGCTGAGCGAAGTAATACCGGAATGGGGAGAGGGTGCCGTCGGCCTGCTCAATCAAGTGCTCCTGCTCGAACCACCAGTTCAAGAGTGCCCTGGAGGTAGCGGATACGCCTGCATATCCACCGTCGCGCCAGGCTTTGACCTCCTCCCGAATCTTGGCGACCAGCGGCGGCAACAGCTTTTCGTAAGCGGTGTCACGCAGCGCCTCATCTGCCGGGAACCAGCGCGTCTCTGGATTGAGAACGGCGTAAGGGGATTTTGGAAAATCGGGATGAAGTGCCATTTTTTGTGGAGCCCTGTTCCATCGAATTCGGTGGAATCACGCGGCATCCCTGCATCCATGGCGCCAGCCTTCCCCTGTCCGGCTGGCAACATAATACGCCCATGAAAAACCGGTTCCATCCCCGCTGGCGGCCTCTCACTCGGTCGCGTCCATCACCGCCCAAATGGGCTTGGCCAGATAAAGTTTGCCCCATACGCGGCCGGTGATTTCCCTGAGCAAGCCGGCCTGATCCAGTGTTGCGACTGTCAGGATGTCAGCGGCAATATCCTAGAAGAATCCCCTCGCTGAGCCGGTGAAATCCTTCACGCACACAAGAATAACCGCTTAGGTGTTATCCGCGTCTCCGATGGCCGATAGTGTGCATTGACCCGATCCCAGTACCGGATGAGAAAACCGCTGGGCTATGGGGTTGCCGGGCTTCAGGGTCTCAGCTTCGGCGACGTGTGCCATTTCTTCCTCTGGAGCCGGGCGGGTCTTGTCCGTTTGCGCGACAAAGATTGACTTGAATCGTGGCTCGTTCTTAGCCTGGTAGTAGAGCTTTTTGGTGGTTTCATAGATGCACCACCCGCATTCTTCCAGCAAATGGA
>JAJZCA010000180.1 GCA_021798735.1 Acidobacteriota bacterium
GCCGGTGTTCTGCATGTACGTAAGCAGCACATATTGCCGACCGTTCCATTCAAAATGCAGCCCAGGTTCCCAGTGGCCTAAAATCAGCAGAAATAAAAGAAACCCATAGTAGAGCGGAAAAATGCGCAGAAAACGCCGCATATAAAAGCTGCGGAAATAATGCGGATCATGCAGCGTGTCATACAGAATGCCTGTGATCAAAAACCCTGACAGCACAAAGAACAGATCGACGCCCACCCAGCCCAGACCGCGCAGCGCAGACAGTGAATCGCCGAATCGACTGCCCGTGTGATCGTTGAACAGCATCAGGTGTGACACCAGCACCAGCACGATCGCCAGTCCGCGCACGCCATCCAACGCAGGCACATGATTGCGGGCGGGACCTGCCGCCTCGACTGCCGGGTTCTGCGTCACTCGGAATAGACTCCAATCTTTCGCAGTATAAGGTGCCGGCCCGAATATATTCGCGAACCGGCCATCGACGAACTACGTACACCGCAATCACCGGGGGTTTCCCGGATTTCAGATACTATAGTCTCTTGAAAGCCATGCCATGAACGGTGCAAGCCGAAATTTCCAGGTAGATCGTTTGGAGGCGGGTGACCCGGTCATCGGTCTGCTGCCCTTCGAGACCTATGAAGAAAAACGCTGTGTCCTTCAACCGGACGACCTGCTGCTGGCGTATACAGACGGCATCAGCCAGGCCATGTCCGAGCATGAAGAAGAGTGGGGCGAAGACCGGATGCTGGCGGTCGCCCAGTTCGATGACATGACGCTGCTGGTATTGAAGCTACAGGAAACTCCGACAGTCGCAGAATCCACACTTTCCGATATCGCTGGATAGACTAGAGCCATGATCTTCTCGCTCCGCAGGTTATACGCTTCGATGGACCGTGCTCTTCTTGCTGCCCTATTGGCGACTTGCCTGTCTGCTGTCGCTCACGCCCAGGCAAACAGCACCCTGGTGGATCCGCTGCTGGCCCAGCATCTGCAATCGCCAGACGTTGTTGCGAATGAACTGCAACATTTCATGCTGCAACGCGTTCCTCCGCTGCAGTTGCCCGCAACAGCAAAGCAATGGGACCAGGAAGCAGCGCGCATTCGCGCCCACGAACTCGCGGTTCTGTATCACGGTTGGCCGCCGGCCTGGATCGACTCCGCGCCAAACTTTGAGAAAGTCGGCGCGATAGAGCGCGATGGGTATCGCATCCTCAAACTGCGATATGAAGTCGTTCCCGGCATGTTCTCCACTGCGCTGTTGTATGAGCCGGACCACCTCTCTGGAAAGATGCCCGCCATTTTGAACGTGAACGGTCATGGCCCCGGCGGCAAGGCTGTCGGCCATAAGCAGGCACGCTGCATCAATTACGCTCGCCGCGGAATGCTCGCGCTCGACCTGGAATGGTTCGATTATGGCGACCTGGATCAGCCCGGAAATGCGCACGACAATGCCATCCTGCTCAACCTCGCCGGCTATAACGGAGCCGGACTGTTTTACCTCGAAATGCGCCGCGGCCTCGACTATCTCTACGACAATCCCAATGTCGATCGCGCTCGCATTGGTGTCACCGGTGTTTCCGGAGGCGGCTGGCAATCGATCATGCTCAGCTCGCTCGACACGCGCATCGGCCCAGCCGCACCCGTCGCTGGATTCAGTTCCCTCACAACCTCGATCGAGCACCCCGAGTTTTCCGGCAATGACGCCGAGCAGAACCCCAGCGATTTTCGCCAGGGTGTCGATTACGCCCAGCTCATGGCAGTCCGCGCACCCCGGCCGACGCTGTTGATCTACAACTCCATGGACGATTGCTGCTTCCGCGCCGGCATTTTGAAACAGGGCGTCTATTTCGACATCAAGCCTTTCTTCAATCTGTACGGCAAGCCCGACAATCTGCAGTGGCATCTGAACCTCGATCCCGGCACGCACAACTATGGTCTGAACAATCGCGAGGCCTCCTACAAATTTTTCGACTCTGTGTTCCACATCGACGCACCGTCGGAAGAGTTTCCTGACACCGATACGGAAATCGAAACCGCCGAGGATCTGGCCGTTCCTGTTCCGAAAGACAACCTCACCATCCTGTCGCTGGGGCAATCGCTCGCAAAATCCATCCATCACGAAGTTCCCGCCCAGCCCAACGCTCAATGGGCTGCGTCCCAGCGAGCCCAATTGAAGAAGGTCGTGCGCTATTCAACGGTCACCGTCACCCATGCTTGGCCCATCAGCGCCACCCATGAAAAAGGACTGGAGAGCCACGCCTATCGCTTCGAATTCAGCAACGGCCTCAGCGCCACCGGCATCCTGTTCCGCTCCGTTACCGCGCCAGAGAATGCTCCGACTGCCATCCTCATCTCGGACGCCGGAATGCCATCAACCATGGTGGATGTGGCCGACGATGTCGATCGCGGGCAGCGCGTGCTGGTGCTCAACCCACTGTTCTTTGGCGCGGACAAACCCCATGCGGATGACCGATCGGGCGCTGCAGTGTTTGCACAACTACTCACTGCCCTCGGGGAACGCCCCTTAGGAATGGAGGCAGCACAGGTAAATGGCGTGGTTCGTTGGCTCAGCGAAGATCTCGATCACGGCTCGCCCACGCCCAATAATTTTGCTGGCAATGTAAACAAGCCAGTGCCCCCGGTGCGCATCGTCGCCACCGGGCCACGTTCCCAAGTTATTGCGATGGTTGCCGCTGCGATTCATCCGGAATTGTTTTCCGCACTCGAGAGCCGCAAATCCATTTCCAGCTTTGCAACTGCGTACGATCATCCCAAGGATTTCGTGCAGGCTCCCGAAATGATGTGCCTCGATCTCTACCGCGACTTCGACATCAACACCCTGGCCGCCATCGCCGCGCCTGTCAAAGTAAATCTGTCGGCAGTTGCGCCGAAGCGAATCTTCTGGGAATAGCAAGGAAGGGATTACGCGACTTGCACGACCGGTAAACAGGTAAAGGATTCCTGATCGACCGTCCAGTAAGGCATCAACTCCACCCCTGGATTGTGCTCGATCTGGAAATGCAGCGGCTGACCGACCTTGACTGTGATTTGGCTCAGCAGATCCTCGGCATATTTGCCGCCCTTCACCTGCAGCACAGTGTCTGGCGATCCAATCACGGCCATCAGGATTGGACCATATTCCAGGCCATATCGCGGAGCGCCCTGCGTTTGGTCCGCTCCGGCATAGCGCGTGAGACGAAACGCGATCGGCAGTGTGAACGTAATCGCATCCTTGTCCGACCATGTCCGATCCAGCACCGCGTAAGTTCCTGGATTCCCTGCGGCAGCCGGCGAGCCATTCACATAGATCGGCATTTCCTTCGCTGCCCATGCAGGCACGCGGATGCGGATTTTCGCCCGCACTGGCTGTGCGGCAGACACCTGCAGACGAACCTCCGGTTGAAATGGAAATTGCGTCGTCATCTTCCACTGAGCCGTCGCTCCCGCCTGCGACCATTCCAGCGTCGACGGCTCAAACAAATTTACGTACACCCCATCGGGAGCAATGGAGTAAATATGCTCCGGCAGCGACCCCAGCATTCGCGTTCCCTGCCCTTCGCAGCAAGTGTTGTTGTGGGTTGGCTCTTCTTTTTTCCCTGCCATCATGGTGTGATAGCGAATCCCCGTCGTCCCTCCCTGGTTGGCGAGGATCACGTTATAAATAGACTTTTCAATCTCGGCGACATACTTCTCATCGTCCGGATCGTGCTGATGAAATCTCTGACTCAACAGTATCCAGAATGAACTTCCGCAGTTCTCGCCGAGCTTCTGATGTACATAGTTCGATCCCGGCGGGTCCTTCTCAAATTCGATAATCGATATGCTGCCGCCAATTTGCTGCCAGTTATCCCGATAAAGATTCCATCCACCCAGCACAGCCTCGCGATAGCGCGGATCGCCCGTCGCCGTGTACAAGTCCGCGTACGCTTCCAGATTTGTCAGCAGATAGCAATGCGGCCGATCATAGGGATATTGCCACACCGCTTCTTCCTGCCGACGCGATAACTGTTCCAGCCAGAAATTCTCCTGAAAATATTGCTGAATCGCTTGCGCGTCCAGCGGCTTGCCGACCGGGCTGATGCACATGCGCGTGTTCGCAATCATTCCCTGGCCGCCCTGGACTGCGCCGCGCAGCAGCTTCGGCAGGTACTCGCATTGATCGAACCAATCGTAATTTCCGCGCAGCAATCCAAACGCTTTCGGATTGCCGCCGTATCCTGCTTCCAGCAATCCATGCGTCAACCAGGCGCGAGTGTACGCTCCCCGCTCCGAATAAAAAATTGTGTCCTCCGGATACGCCATGATGTAGCCATTGGACTGGCGGCATTGTTCAATGCCATCGACGACGGCGTCCATCCGCGCGTGGAGTTCGGGATCGTCGATCCAGCGAACCGTATTCCCCGCGCCCATCAAAAATCGTCCGGCATTCGATCCCGCAAGATCTTCTTCCCAGAATTTATCCGGCTTCGGCAATCCTGGAGGATTCGGCTTTCCCGCCCGCTCACGGAACTGCCGCAGCAGTTCATCCACCGAGTAAGAATTCATCAGGTAGGCGATGTTGTTTTCCATGGCCGTCTGGAAAATTCCACCCTGCAGCGTCACTCCGCGGCGAGGAACCTGGACCTTGTAAATCGCCGGCTTCCACTCGCTCGCAGGAATAAGGTTCTCCGGATGATCGGTCACAATCCCTTCGCCCTGCGGACGCAATGGCCGCGTGATCTGCCCCAGATCCGCCAGATTTCCGTAGGTTTCGTCAGCGGTTGTAGGACACTCGACAGCAATATCCTGGCCACCGGAAATTACCGCGATCTTCGCCACTGTCAGAGTGTACTTCGGGCTGTTCTCGAGCGACGCCCCTAACAGTTTCGCCGTTTTCACCGGCCGCATTTCTGTCGCGGTCAGGCGCACATAGCGTCCTGAG
This sequence comes from Acidobacteriota bacterium, assembly GCA_021798735.1. Lineage (GTDB taxonomy): Bacteria > Acidobacteriota > Terriglobia > Terriglobales > Acidobacteriaceae > JAKAAZ01. The sequence goes on from JAJZCA010000180.1 coordinate 4,922, forward strand.
ACACCGGCAGCAGAAAACTGTGTGATATTTTCTTTCGGATCGGGAAAGTCCGCGCCAGAGAAATCCGCAATGGTTTTGGCGTCTGCCATTGCCGCATCGTCCGACGCTTCAATCTTGAATCGCAGCGGAAAACCCTCGCCGCCGTAGTATTCATCCAGCGCGGGATACATCCGTTCACACGCAGGATACAGTTTCACTGCATCGATTGACTGGTTCTTCCCTAAATCGATCTGCAGCCAGGTGGTGATGTGAGGATTCGTGATGGGCTTCGACCGATACGCCCGGTAAAATGTCGCCGGCGTCGCCGCCATCTGCTCCCCGGTGGCATAACGTCTCAATCCGTCGGCCTGCTCCGGTGCGGCGAACAGCACCGACGGATCCAGAAACGACGCTGCCACCACACCCGTACCGGCATACATCGCAGTCCCGAGAAATCTGCGTCTCGTGATGCTCATCTCGCGCCTCAATTTGCCTGTGATGACTGGCAGGCCGCCCGGCTATTCTTCCTGTTCGCGCAATCTCGCGAGAATGCCGAGATCTTCCAGCGTGGTCGTGTCGCCCTTCACCTCGCCGGTTTCCGCTAGTTCGCGCAGCAGCCGACGCATAATTTTTCCCGAGCGCGTTTTCGGCAAGCTGTCCGTAAAGCGAAGGTCGTCCGGTCGCGCCAACGCGCCTATTTCCTTCGCCACCCACGCCCGCAGTTCATCTTTCAACGCAATCGATGGTTTGTACTGCGACTCCAGCGTCACGAATGCCGCGATCGCCTGGCCCTTCAGCGCATCTGGACGCCCTACCACCGCCGCTTCCGCCACCTTGGGATGTGCCACCAGCGCCGATTCAATCTCCATGGTTCCCAAGCGATGCCCAGAGACGTTGATCACGTCATCCACCCGGCCCATCAGCCAGTAGTAGCCGTCGGCATCGCAACGCGCTCCATCCCCGGTAAAATACGCACCCGGAATCGTCGACCAATACTGCTTCACATATCGTTCCGGATCGTTGTAGATCGTGCGCGCCATTCCCGGCCACGGCTTGCGGAGTATCAGCAGCCCACCATTGCCTTCCGACACCGGCTGCCCATCCTGAGTCACAATATCGGGCACAATGCCGAAGAACGGTTTGCCTGCCGATCCGGGCTTATTCGCCACCGCTCCGGGAACCGACGTAATCATGATGCCGCCCGTCTCGGTCTGCCACCACGTATCCACAATGGGGCAGCGGCTCTTGCCAATCACTGCGGAATACCACATCCACGTCTCTGGATTGATGGGCTCTCCCACGCTGCCGAGCAGTCGCAGGCTGGTCAGTTTGTGCCGATTGGGAAATTCATCGCCCCATTTGATGAATGCCCGAATCGCCGTCGGCGCGGTGTAAAACACCGTCACCTGATGATCGTCGATGATCTTCCAGAAGCGGTCGTTCTCTGGAAAATTCGGCGCACCTTCATACATTACGGAGGTAACGCCGTTCTGCAGAATCCCATAGACCACATACGAGTGTCCCGTGACCCAGCCGATGTCCGCCGTACACCAGTACACATCGTCATCCTTCAGGTCGAAAATCAGCTTGCTGGTCAGGTACGTATGCACCGCATAACCGCCGGTGGTGTGCACAATGCCCTTCGGCTTTCCGGTTGTGCCAGAGGTGTACAGAATGTACAGCGGATGTTCAGCATCCAGCGGCTCCGCCGGGCAAACACAGCTCGCCCTCTCCATCTCCTCATCCCACCACAGATCCCGGCCTGCCTGCATGGAAACCTTGGTCCCCGTTCTACGCAACACAACAGCCTTCCGCACCGATGGACATTTTTCCAGCGCTTCATCCACCGCGGTTTTCAGGGAAATCTCCTGACCGCGGCGCCACGCCGCATCCTGCGTAATCACCAGGACGGATTGCGCATCGTTGATGCGATCGACCAGCGCGCTGGCTGCAAATCCACCGAAGATGACGGAATGCACCGCGCCGATCCGCGCACAGGCGAGGATCGAAATCGCCAGCTCCGGCACCATGCCCATGTACAGGGCCACGCAATCGCCTTTTTGCACGCCCAGTCCGCGCAGCACATTGGCAAACCGCTGCACCTCATCCAGCAATTGCTGAAAGGTGAACTTGCGGACTTCGCCCGATTCGCTTTCCCACAGGATCGCCGTCTTGCCGCCTCGTCCGCGCTCTACTTGCAGATCGAGACAGTTGTAGGCAAGGTTCATCTTGCCGCCGACGAACCATTTTGCCCACGGCTCGTTCCATTCCAGCACCTTGCTCCACGGCTCAAACCAGTGCAGTTCACTGGCGGCGGCGGCCCAGAACTCCTCCGGGTTCTCCACCGAGCGGCGGTAGAGCGTCTCGTACTCCTCCAGGCTGCGAATGTGGGCCTTGGACGCAAACTCCTCTGGCGGTGGAATGACACGCAATTCGTGCAGAAGGGACTGAAAACTGCTATCGATCGTTTCTGTCATAGTTGAACAATTCGCTCCACAGGATTATTGCACGGCTTCGTAGACAATG
>JAJZCA010000181.1 GCA_021798735.1 Acidobacteriota bacterium
CCAGCGCAAAGGCCCCCTGCGGATGCCCGGGTGCGCGAAAGGCGGCGGCGGGACCCGCGTTGATAAACACATCGCTTTCCTCTGTGCGCAGCGACCCCGACTCGTACAGATTTGTCGCCGGACCCGCACAACCCGCGCCGGTTCCGCATCCCGCAGTCCCGTAACTGATCAGTTGGATTGCCGTCAGGGTCCCATCTTTCTTGGCGCCGATCTTCAACGTCTGGCTGGAGCTGGGACGATTGCCGGCCGAGAGTTGTTCTTCCTTGCGGTCAAGCATCAACCGCACCGGCGCGCCAGTCTGTTTCGACAGGGCGGCGGCGACAACCCCCGGATTTCCCGGGCCAAACTTGGCGCCAAAACCTCCGCCCACATACTCCGTAATCACCCGCACCTGAGACTTCGGCAATTTAAAGAAGGATGCCAGCTCTTCTCGCACGCTGGCGGTGCCTTGCGTCGAGGCCCACACAGTCAGCAGGTCCGGCTTCCAGTCCGCCACCACGCCATGGGTCTCCAACGCGTTATGCACCTGCACCTGAGTGGTGTATTTCGATTCCACAATAAAGTCCGCGTCCTTAAAGCCTTGCTCGGCATCGCCGCGCTTATGCACTGCAGGCCCGTGAATATTGCCCGTCTGAGAAACATCACTGGCGCCTCCCCCACCGCCGGCCGATCCGCCTTGATTGGCCGGCCCGGGAAATACCGGCGGAGCATCGGGCTGTCTGGCCATCTCCATGTCCACGACAAACGGCTTGGGAGCGTATTGCACCCTCACCAGCTTCGCTGCTTCTTCCGCGATGTGCGGCTGCGTCGCGGCCACCGCCGCAATCGGTTGACCGGCATAGCGCACGATGGGATACTTCGAGACCTCCAGGGAAGGATTCAACAACCTTGCCCCGCCCAGCAAGTTCTCGATGACGAACACACCCTTGACTCCGGGAACTTTCTCGGCTGCGGAGGTGTCGATCGACACCACTTTGGCATGGGGAACGTTGGAACTCACAAACTTGGCGTACAACATTCCAGGCAATTGCACATCTGCCGTATAACGCCCGCTTCCGCTCACCTTGGCGTGCGCATCCCAGCGCTTGGAAGACTTGCCGATATACTCCAGGTCCGCATTCACCGGCAGCACCGGCGGTTCTGTCGTGGGAACCTGACGCTGAACATCATGCAACGTATAGCCCGGAACTCCATACGGCATCGTGACTGTTTCCATTCCCGCGGCGGTCTTGGCTGCGTCTGCCGCCGCACCCAGCAAAGCGTCTGCAGAAGAAGATATTTTTGTGGTCGCCATGTTTTCTCCTACGCGTTACGGATGGATTCTTTGCCGGAGACGCCCGCGGCTTCCAGCGTGGCCGCGAAAATTCTCGGATAGGTACCGCATCGGCACAGATTGCCTGCCGTAGCCTGTCGTACATCGTCTTCGGTTGGATTGGGGTTTTTCTTCAGCAGGGCGGAGCAGGTCATCACCATCCCAGGAGTGCAGAAGCCGCACTGCATGGCATCGTGCTTCACAAAAGCTGCCTGCACTGGATGCAACTCGTCCTGATTGCCGGTGTTCTTCGACAATCCTTCGATCGTCGTCACCCGTCGCCCAATCGCATCCATCGCCAGCGTCATGCAGCTATTTACCGGCATGTCATCCATCAGCACGGTACAGCCGGAACAGGGTCCGCGATCGCACACGACCTTGGTGCCCGTCATTCCCAGGTGGACGCGCAAGGCATCGGCCAGCGTTGTCCTCGGCTCAATTTGCAGGGTGTGTTCTTTACCATTCACGTGCAATGTGACCGGCACCGCCCCGGGACCAAATTCCTTTACCCCATCGTGTTTCCCACGGGTTGCGGCGGCAGCTTCACGGGTGAACACCTGCGCGCCTTCCAGCAACGCCGTGCCGGCTGCGGCAACGCCTGCGCCTTTTAGAAATCCGCGTCGCGTGATTCCCTTGGCAGCCGGCTGTTCCCTGGCCTGGTCGGTTCCCGCAGGATCGGAATTCTGCGGCACTGAAGAAAACGGATCGTTTGCTTGCGGAGGAAACTTCGGTCCTGACATTTGTTTCTCCTGAAATATACGGATGCAGAAAGAGCTTGCTGCACATCGGACGGTTTGCGTGGCTCAACCTGAAAATCTTCCAGCGACCGGGCCGGCGTTAAAAATGAACTCACGAAATTTCAGTTCTTCCGCGAGTGAACTTCGCGGTTTCTATTTTCTATAGTGTGACACCATGACCAATATTTCGGCAACCTGGGAATAATTTTTCGACGATGCATCCTCCGGCAAAGTTTCATTTCAATTTCGTGAAAACTATTTCGCATGCGCCTGTATCACGGCAGAATGCAGCATGGGATGGTCCAGCCCTGCGATCTTCTGGTCTGGCTTTCCTTCTAGATCGAACACCACAACTTCATTCCTGCCTGGCTTCAACCATGGCGCGGGGACATATAGCGTCTTCTGCGGGCCAATGTTCCAGAAACGCCCAAGCGGGCGGCCATTCAGCCACACCTCGCCCTTCGTGAGAGCGCTGGTATCGAGGAACGTGTCCCTTGGCGTCGTCACCGTGAAGCTGGCGCGATAGAAACAGGCCCCGCTGCAAGGCTGCTTGGAGTAGGCCAACTGGTCCGGTTTCAACATCGGCAATGGGTAGATGTCCCACCCCGTCAGCACGTTTCCCGTGAACCTGACCCTCCCCACAATGCCGGCGCGTTCGCCCGGCAGCGCCGGCCCAAAGTTCACCCGGCCCGTATTCTCCACCAATATGTCCAGTCGGGCCTTCCCGGACGCCATCTTCAGCGGCAATTGATATTGCCCGAGCCTGCGATCGATCATCCCCACCAGCTTGCCATTTAGATACACCTGCGCGTAATCGTGCAGCGTATCGAAGGTCAGCTCGCCGGCCGCAGGTCCATTCACCTGCGTGCGGTACAAAATGTACCCGTAGGCCTGGTTCAGGGCTTCCATGGAGAGCGGCTGCTCGGAATGCGTCGGCGTCGGCAGCGTCTTCCACAAAGAAACGCCCTCAGCCAGCGAAATCGCGGGCAAAGTCATCGTCGGCGTCGTCGCGGGAACAGGTGGCGGCGTCACTCCAGTATGCTTTGCAATGATGTCGCGAAAACGGTAATACTTCGGCGTTGGACGGCCACTTTCATCCAGCGGAGAGTTGTAATCGTAGCTGGTCACGTCCGGTTCATAATTCTTGCCATTCGAATTCGCCCCGTTCATCCAGCCAAAACTTGTCCCTCCGTGAAACATATACAGGCTCACCGAATACCCCTGCCGCAACATCCAGTCCAGGTCCTTGGCTTGCTGATCGGGCGTATCGGCCGTGTGTGGCGCGCCCCAGTGATCGAACCACCCGTCCCAGTATTCCCCAGTCATCATGGGTCCGTTGGGACGCAGTTGTTTCAACTTCGCAAAGCCTTGCTGCGCGTCACCCGGTCCAAAATTGATCACCGCTGGCAGCTCCGGCAGCGAACCTCTCGGGACCTGCTTCGGGCCGTCCGCGGTATACAGTTGCGCTTTGGTAAAGCCCGCGTCCACAAGCATGTGGTGGATGTCTTCCATGTAGACGTGGTCGTCGCCATAGGAGCCGTATTCGTTCTCCACCTGCACCGCGATGATCGGTCCGCCGTTGCCAATCTGCAATGGCGCCAGTTGCTTGCCGAGTTGCAACAACCACACCCGCGCCGCTGCCAGGAACTTCGGGTCTCTCGACCGCACCACCATGTTCGGATCTTTCAGCAACCACGCCGGAAAACCGCCAAAATCCCATTCCGCGCACGAATAAGGACCCGGTCGCAGGATGACGTAGAGGCCTTCCTGCTGCGCTTCGCGTACGAACTCCGCTACATCCCTGTTGCCGGAAAAATCGTAGACCCCCGGCTGAGGCTCATGCCAATTCCAGAAAACGTACGTGGTGATAGAGTTCAGACCCATCGCCTTGGCCATGCGCAGCCGGTCGCGCCAGTAAGCCCGCGGAATCCGCGCATAGTGCATTTCGCCGGAGATGATCTGGAACGGCTTGCCATCCAGCAGAAACTGCCCGTGTCCAGCTACAAACGTATGCGGTTGCGTTTTTGCGGCTGCCAATGCAGGCATGGTGGCAACAAGGCCATAAAGCAGAACAACCCACACCCATCGACGCTGACGAACCATCATTTCTTTTCTCCCTTTGTTCCGAACCAAATACCCTTTACCCAAAAGCCTGCACCCGGAAAAACTTTCCCCCAAAAATATCTGCGCTTTTAAGCCTACTCCAGCTAGACTGGTGCCCAAGGATTTAGGCCCGGCGATTCGGAGGCGATAAAAGCACATGTCAGCCATGGAAACAGCAATGCAGCAACCGGCGGAAACTGCCGGCCTCAGCCAGGTGGAACGGGTCGTCGATACGTTTGTGGCGCCGACCAAAACCTTTACCGACATCCGCAGAAATGCCAGCTGGTGGTTGCCGTTTCTCCTGGGCATCATCGTGAGCCTGGTGTTCGTTGTCTCCATCAATCGCCAGATCGGCTTCGAAGAGGTGGCGCAAGCCAACATCAACCGCAGCGCGCAAGCACAGGAGAGAATGAGCTCCCTGACGGATGCGCAGCGGCAACAGAGTATGCATGTGATCGCGACTTCAACCAAAGTCGTCAGCTACGCCTATCCCGCGATAGCGCTGATCTTTGCCCTGATCGCCGCCGGCATCCTGACGATGAGCTTCAATTTTGGCCTGGGCGCCAAGGCCGACTACAAGCAGTACCTGGCGATATGGTTTTATGCCGGGCTGCCGTTCCTTATCAAGTTCTTACTGGCGGCCATTTCCATCTTCGCTGGCGTCAGCGCGGAGCATTTCGACATCAACAATCCCGTGGGAACCAACGTCGGCTGGTATCTTACCTCCGACTCTCCCTTGTGGGTGCGCACGCTGTTATCCTCGGCCGATATTTTCACTGTCTGGGTGGTGCTGCTGTTGATCCTGGGCTGCACGACCGTCGCCCGCGTCAAGCGCGGCAGCGCCGCCATCGTCGTCATCGGCTGGTGGGTGCTGATCGTTCTGGGCGGCACAATCATGGCCGCAATCCAGAGCTGATCGAATCCGGGCGTCCGCCGATTGCATCGAACCAATTGGGCGAGGTTGTGCGCGGATGGGTGAGTGGGTCAAGCTGTGCGGTCGCGATGAACTTCCCCGCGAAGCCGAGGCGAAGGAATTCTGCGTGCGCGGCCACACTCTTTGTGTAGCGGTGCTCAACGGGAAGCCGTTGGCGCTGGACAACGTGTGCCCGCATCGCGGTGGCCCGCTGGCCGAGGGCACCATCAAGCACGGAAAGATTGTCTGCCCCTGGCATCAATGGGAATTCGACCTTGCCACCGGCCAGGCCACAAAGGCCGCTTCGGTAAAAGCCATGGCCTATCCGCTGCGCCTGCACGGCGACGATGTCCTGGTGGAAATCTAGGCCGGATTGAAGGTTAGAGTATTCAAGAGGCGATAGAGTCATTCTGAGGTCGTCTGCCCCGAGCAAAGTCGAAGGGTGCGGAATAACTCCTTTGAGAAAGTTGGACCGTCGATGACCGAACACTACACGCTGGACCGCGAACAATGGGTTCCCGCTTCGCTCGACGACGTCTTTGCATTCTTCGCCGATGCCGGCAATCTCGAACGGCTCACTCCGCAGTGGTTGCGCTTCCAAATCCTCACGCCGCAACCGATCCAGATGTTTCCCGGCACGTTGATTGATTACCGGCTGCACTGGCATGGAATGCCGATGCGCTGGCGAACGGAAATTACAGCCTGGCAGCCGCCGAATCACTTTGAAGATCTTCAACTGAAAGGCCCCTACAAGCTGTGGCGCCATACCCATCGCTTTCAGGCGGTCGACGGAGGCACGCGCATCTGCGATCGCGTCGAGTATTCGCTTCCCTTTGGGATTGCGGGCAGGATGATGCACGTAATTTCTGTGCGTCGCAATGTGGAGCGAATTTTCGAGTTTCGCGATAGGAAAGTCCGCGAAATTTTCAGCGGCGGCTCGTCGCGCTCATAGGGCCACTCGTCTGACAGTCCTTACTTCGTCGCGGATGGCAACACGTCCGGGCATTTCGCCTGTATCCATTGCCGATAGGTCATCCTGTCGCGGCGCGGATTGAAGCGTTCTCCTGGACAGACCGGGCATCCCGCCGCCTCGCGCAACTGATTGCTCCAGGAAGAATGTTTGCGACGCCCATCCGGGTCCCACAGGTCCTGCGAACTGTTCCCCGGCGACGCCAGAGACACGGTATAGCTTGGGCCCATACCCTCCGTCCAGTCAGCAGCGGGCTGTATCGGCAGTTCGCCTCCCTGCGCGCTGTAGGCAGTGGTGCATCCGCCGCTTTCGCCTTTCCCATCGCTGCAGGTGACGGAGGCGCTGCGCTTTGGCTTGCTATGGGCATTGCCCAGCATCTGTGCATGCGGCTTGGAACCGAAAACATCGGCACCGCCGGCATCGGTGCCCGCCACACTCGGCAATGCGATTCCCACTTCCAGCACGGCGTCCGCCTGCTTTGGATTGGAAACAATCGTCAGGCAGGTATCCTGGCTCAACTGCGTACTCGCAGCATTCGCCATCACAACCGAGCCCGCATCGACGTACACCGTACGCACCGGCTTCCCGTCCGGCGTGGTCAATGTCTTCTCCGCTTTCTTTGCCGAAGCCGTCCCCAGCGCGCAACCAACCAGCAGCATTCCAAAAATGATAGGCAACATCGGGAGGATTCGGTCTTTCGTCATAACTTTCCCATTTCCTCAGCCGGAATTATTTTCCAGCGCAGCCAGCGTTTTGTCCAGGCTCGCGACATTCTCAACGTTCAGACACGTCTGGCTGGAATCCAGCGGACGCATCAGCCCGCACAGCACCTTGCCGGGGCCAACCTCGATAAAGTGCGTCGCGCCGGCCGCAATCAATTGCCGCTCACATTCCACCCAGCGAACCGCGCCCGTCACCTGGCGAACCAGCGCATCGCGCGTGGCATCACCGGTCGCAACCCAGCCTGCGTCGACGTTGGAAACGACGCGAATTTTCGGATCGTAGAATGCCGTCGCCTGCAGATCCTGCGCCAGCCGATCCTGCGCCGGCTGCATCAACGCACAATGGAATGGCGCGCTCACCTTCAGCGGAATGGCACGCTTCGCGCCGCGCTCCTTGCATTTCGCCGCCGCCAACTCCACTGCGGCCGCTGCGCCTGAAATCACCGTCTGCTCGGGAGCATTCATGTTCGCCGCAGCCACCACGCCGCCAGTTTCCCGCGCCGCATCCGCGCACGCTTCGCTCACAGCTTCCGCCGTCATCCCCAGGATCGCCGCCATCGCGCCCGCTCCCGCTGGCACCGCCTCCTGCATATACCGTCCGCGATGGCGCACGGTCCGCACCGCATCCTTA
>JAJZCA010000182.1 GCA_021798735.1 Acidobacteriota bacterium
CGATCTCGACTGCAGCAACGCGCCCATGCCCAACGCATGCGCCAGGACCAGCGGCAAAAAGATCAGTACGTTCTTGGCCCACTGATGTACCCGCAAAGCGCGCCAAATGGATTGCACCGCCGGAGCGCGATCCTGAAAGACATGCTGCACAACAACATTTCTACGTTTCAGCAAGGCTTCCAGGCCCGCGCTGGGATTGGCCAGCATCGCACTCTTCGATGCGGTCAGCAACGGAAGGTCTTTGCGGCTGTTGCCGACGTAGGCGAAGTCCCCGCGACCGAAACGCTCTTCCAGTAAACCCAGTTTTTTCGCGCCGGTAAGGTTCGTGGTGCCATCGCTGGAAAATATGTCGCGAAACAGTCCGAAGTGCTTGGCAACTCGCTCGGCCAATTGCCGGTCCGCTCCGGTGGAAAGATAAAGCCGTCGCCCGGAAGCGGCCTGCTCCCGCAAATACACAATCAACGCCTCGTTGTACGGCAGATGAGCCGCATCCAAGGTCGCGCGCGCCGACACCTCCCGCTTGAACCGTGCCTTGCCGCCAAGTAGCCATCCCGGCAGGCGCAGCAAGTTCGCCGGATGCGTTCGCGCCAGCACGCAGAGCGAATCGGCCAGCGTGTCCGACTTGACCAATGTGCCATCCAGATCGACGCACAAAGGCAGTGCGACCGTCGACGAACTCTCGTCGCTCATTTGCGCGCGACCTTCTACGGTCGTTCCTACAGGCTCCAACGGCTACACCTATTGATCCGGCCCTAAAACATTGCCTTCGGGTGCCCCATCCTCGCCGCGTATCTTTGCGGCTAGGGTGAGAAAAATCGCTTCATTCCAATCGAACCGAATCGGTAAAGCGGCGTTCATCTTCGGTCGAATTTGCTTTGATGCTACAACACTTCGACCCGCTGCACTGCGCCGTTCGGCGGAACATCGCCCGACAGAGAAGTATATGAAGTGGTTGCGGCGTCAAAATGAAAATAAAACTATGGCAGCCGCGAACCCTTCCATCCTGCGCCACCGATCCACCCTTGATATCTTTAAGTATGTACACGGAAATTTGTAAGCGAGACGACGGCGAATCAAACTGCTGCTTCGGCCCGTTCGCACCTTGCTCTGGACAAAGAAGAGATTCACGGAAGGAGTGGCCATTGTGACCACAGTATTGACGGCAGCGAAGCTGCTGACTCCGCTGACAGAAATCGAAGCCCCGCAAGTCACCATCGAAGATGGTTTCATCACCAGCATTGAATCCCGCGGCGCACTGGCGGTGCCGGAGGGAGCAGAGCACCTCGACTTTCCCGACGCCACGCTGGTTCCCGGCTACTTCGACGTCCACATCCACGGCGCTGTAGGACACAACGCCATGGAAGGCACCGGTGAAGCCTTCGATGCCATCGGAAAATTTCTTTTGGGCCGTGGCGTCGCTGCGTACCTGCCGACAACGGTAACAGCGCCCATCGACATGACCCTGCGAGCCCTGGAGGGCATGGCGCAGCAAATCGAGCGCGCCGACAAAGCCTCCGCCGATTCCGTCAGCCTTTACGGCGCGAAACCGCTGGGCATCCATCTGGAAGGCCCGTTTTTGTCCCACAGTAAGCGCGGCGTCCAGCCGGCAGAGTATCTGCAGGAACCCTCCATCGACATGCTGCGGCGTTTCTGGGAGGCAGCCCGCGGCCGCGTCGTTCTCATGACCGTCGCGCCGGAGTTGCCGGGAGCCATCTCTCTCATCCAGGAAGCTGTCCGGCTCGGCATTCGCGTCAGTCTGGGACACAGCAACGCCACCACTCCAGAAGCTGAAGCCGGCGTGGCCGCCGGTGCCGTCAGCGCGACCCACACCTTCAACGCCATGCGCCCGCTCGACCACCGCGAGCCCGGACTGCTGGGCGTCGTGCTCGATGAGCCCGACCTGTATGCTGAATTGATCTGCGATGGCATCCACGTCGATCCTCTGCTCGTCCGCCTGTTTCACAAGGCGAAGACACCGGACAGAGGCATCCTGGTCACCGACGCCATTGCTGCCACCGGCATGCCCGACGGCGTGTACAAACTGGGCACCATGGACGTGACCGTGGCCAACGGAAAATGCATGTTTGAAGGAAAATTGGCCGGCAGCGTGTTGACCATGGATCGCGCGGTCCGCAACTTCGTGAAATTTACCGGGACTTCTTACAGCGTCGCCGCCCACTACGCCTCCGCAAATCCGGCGCGCATGACAGGCTTCGCTGAAACGTATGGAGAACTTGCGCCCGGCCGCAAAGCCGACATCGCCGTGCTGTCGCCCGCGGGCGAAGTCCGCAGCACTCTTCTCAGCGGCCAGGTTTTCTCCGGCTAGAGTAGTGTCCACGAATTAGCTGGACATTCGAATTAGCTGGACATTCGTTTCCTGTTTTTCGGGAGGGTTCATCCAGGTTGGATCTGTGCCAGAGTCTGGCGGCATCGGGCGAGTTTGGCGACGATGGAATCCCCCGTTGCGGTCCAGACGAAGGGCTTGGGATTCTGGTTCCAGGCGGTGAGAAAATCTTCAATCGCGGCGACAAGATCGTCGAGGCTGAGAAACGAATCGCGCCGGATGCATTGGTTGGTCAGTTCGGCAACCAGCGCTCGATCAAGTTCAGCCAACTGCAGTTAGTCATCATGGTGTGACCGGCACCAATGCGCTGGTCGTGGGTTAGGTGTATAGTCCCGGCAATTGATGGTGCATACTTTTCCCATCGGGACAAGGAGGCACTATGGGACAGGTTTTACACCGGAGCGCCACGACGACAGCGGCGGTCCGTCGAGCGCAGCGCTTGCTGATCACCGCAGACTGTGGCGGCAGCAACGGCTACCGGTGCGTCTGTGGCGGCGGCATCTGCAAAAGCTTGCCGACGAGCTGCAGCTTGCCATTCAGGTCTGCCACTTCCCGCCCGGTACCAGCAAGTGGAACAAGATCGAGCACCGCATGTTCTGCCACATCACCAACAACTGGCGCGGCCGCCCGCTGCTGAGCCGCCAAGTGGTCAGTGCGCTATGCTAGCTTACGGAATGAAGTTTGAAGAGGAATCGCTGGTCTGGCTCCAAAACGCTCTTTCCACCCTGGCGGAAGGCTTCTCCTCGCTGCCCCCGAACTCCTCGCCGTCGCTCGATCAGGCACCAATGGCAGCCGTGCTTCAGGAAACCGCGATCCGACTCCGCGAAAATTATCCCTATTTCCACCCCCTCTACGCCGGCCAGATGCTCAAACCGCCTCACCCTGTCGCTCGCGCCGCCTACGCGCTGGCTACCTGGATCAATCCAAACAACCACGCCCTCGATGGCGGACGGGCCAGCTCGAAGATGGAAATCGAGGCTATTCAGGCACTTGCAACCATGTTCGGCTGGACGGCCCATCTCGGCCATCTTACGAGTGGCGGTACCTTCGCCAACCTGGAAGCCCTTTGGGTCGCCGGCCAGCTTCATCCAGGCAGAACAATTCTCGCCTCCGACCAGGCACATTACACACATCACCGCATCAGCGGTGTCCTGCGGCTGCCATTCGACACGGTCGCGACCGACCCGCGTGGCCGAATGGACGTGAACGCCCTCGAAACCAGGATCCAAAAAGGTGATGTCGGAACAGTTGTTGTCACCATGGGAACCACTGCCCTGGGAGCTGTGGACGCGTTGCCGGAAATCCTGGCCCTTCGCAATCGCTATGGCTTTCGCATCCATGTCGATGCCGCTTACGGAGGATATTTCACTCTGGTGTCGAATCTAGACCCCGACGCCGCAGATGTATTTGCGACGCTGCCCGCAGTCGATTCCATCGTTATCGATCCGCACAAACATGGGTTGCAACCCTATGGTTGCGGCTGCGTTTTGTTTCAAGATCCGTCGGTCGGGCGCTTCTACAAACACGATTCCCCCTATACCTATTTCACCTCGGACGAATTGCATCTTGGCGAAATCAGCCTGGAATGTTCTCGCGCTGGCGCTTCTGCCGTGGCCCTGTGGGCAACTCAACGCGCGTTGCCTTTAACCCGAGGCGGAGAATTCGCTGGGATGTTGCAGTCGTGCCGTTCGGCTGCGCTCGAACTCTATCGCCGCATTCATGCCTCAGCCATGTTTATAGCGCCCATCCCCCCGCAGTTGGATATTGTCGTCTGGGCTGTACGCGGTGACACTCCTGAGGAAAGTTCTGCCCGCGCACGCGCTGTCTTCGATGCCGCTGCCCGTCGGAACCTACACCTCGCATTGGTGCATCTTCCTCGATCCTGTTTCCGTGAAAATACCTGGGCTACAACTAGCGGATTTGCTCCGAGCACGACATTGGTGCAATGTCTGCGTTCTGTCCTCATGAAATCCGAACACCTGGCCTGGATCGATGCCATCTGGGAACGGATTGAAACCGCGGGCCAGGAAATCTTATCTGCCGTCGACTCTGCAACCTAAGAAGAGTTTGGAGCTTGCACGTCCCCAACAGCCCTGACCACCATCGCAAGTGTGTCTCGTTAGATATGTCGCGACTACCACCAGCAATCTATAAAATCATCCCCTAAAGGAGCCGTCCACGCTGCCCGCCTCAACGAGAAATCCACAACAAATGCTCAAGCAGAACCGCAACCATCCGCAACCCACTGCGCAACCTAGCAGATGGCTGAAACCTTGAGCACCAAAGGGATCAGGATAACGACGCGGTCAAGCAGCGGCGTCTCTTTATTAAAAAGCTGCGATTCTTTCAATCGTCTGAGAAACATGCACACCTGCCCTCTTGAGTGATATGCCGAGATATGGGCAATCTACGATAGAGCGCACTGGTCAGAACTACAGATGTCGTAGTGCGGCTTTCACAATTGTGGGATGCTTGCCATGATGGTTTTCACGGCTTTTATCCTGGCCGGAATTGTACTCTTCATCAACAAGCACCGAGGATGGGGTTTGCTGTGCTTTGTCATTGCTATTTTCTCGCTGCTCTCAATGCTTTGAATGCCCGACAATTCCAGCTCAGTTCACTCCGCCAGTATTCTCTGGATTCTTCACTCCGCTGCGCTTCGTTCAGAATGACCCACTTCTGAGATGATCGACACCAACAGGAGAAGCGCGTCAGGCGTTCCGCTCGCGGCGCTTGCGAAAGACCACGCGAATCTTTTCGCGCCAGCGTTCATCCAGCGCAATCAGGGTCCAGTCCACTTCCGGGGAGACGTAGCGCAACACAACTTCTGTTGCGGGATGAATGCGCAATGCGGGCGCGATGAGATAAAGCAGAGGGGCATCGGCGCGCAGATGCTTGCCGGGAAAATATCCGAAGCGTTCGAGGTCGCTTTTTGAGGCGGGGCTACCGGATTTGTCCGGCACCGGGCGATGGTGCTGGCGTACGCGCACCCAATAATCCAGAGCCTGCAATGCAAGATGCAAGTCCTCATCCGCTTTGATTTCGACAACGACCAAGCGGCCATCGCGTCGCACCGCGAGCAGGTCGAGCACGGCGCGGTCCGAGGCGGAGAATGCGGGTACTTGCGCGTAGACGGGCTGCGGTTCGATCATCGCATCAATCGAATCGAGTGAGCGTCGCAAGATCGATTCCAGCCATCGCTCCGGCTGCTGGCGATAGAGGGTGTCGCGTTTGTCGCCACTGGGGCGCCGGCGAGCGATCAATTCACCGACCATTTCGCGCAGCTTGGGTGCCGATTCCTCGGTCAGGAGGGTCGCGTTGGTTCCGCTGCCAAAGAGAATTTCTTCGGATCGCGCAAAGCTGTTTTCGTCTGCGCTGGTTCGCGCCCGGGCAAACTCCAGACCATTCCACAGCAGGCCGACTTCGCTACCGCTGCGGAATACGACTTCCATTTGCGCAACGGAATGGGCCGGAAGCAACGCTTGCACGCGTTGGATGGCGGGACGAAAGCGTTCCTCCGCGGCAGCGGTGTTGGGCGCATGAACCAAACGAGACTCGAAATTGCCCTGGTCGCTGTACTCGCGCTGGTACAGTTCCTCTGTTTTTTCATCGAGCTCATACAATTCCCACTTGGCGGCGCGAGGATTCATCCACACTAGCCTTGCCGCCGTTACGGCGGATTTCCCACGCGGAAGAATCAGCCGCAATCCTTCCACAAGACGACGGCCGCCACTTTGCTCTCGGCAATGGTGCAGCCACAGAACACCCAGCGTCAGAATGCCATCGACGAGTGCCTGCGATTCTTCTGCGTTGATTGCAATCAAGGCCCATGCTGAGTTGCCGCGCACCAGGGTTCCGCGCGCATAGGAGGGGCCGAAGCTGCGCTCGAGGTCCATCGCGGTGCGCAATCCCTCGACTTTCGAGTCTGGAAAATAGCGAGGCAAAAGTCGCTCCATGAGCGGAATGAAGCGGCTGCGAGTGCTGTCGCGCTGGGAGGGCAGGCGGCGTTGCTGCGGCTGCAATTCCATGGTCTGCGGTTTGGACTGGCCCATGCGCAGCACATGCAGACGAAGGCCGGTCTTGCGCACGGTGATGCCTGCGACCTGTCGAATGCAATTGCGTTCCTCCGACCACACATGCAATACGCAGTGGCCATGCTCCGTGGTAACGGTTGTGGTGGCCAAGCGCAAATCGAAAAGGATGCGGCCATTTTCCAGCAGTACCGCCGATGGATGATCATCGAAAAAAGTTTGCAGCTGGAGTGCGAGTTGCTCCGGCGTGGGGCCGTCTACCATCCCATCCGCTCGCGCAGGGAGGTGATGTGGGCAGTATGATGACGGCCGTGCCAGGCGTAGAGTGCGGCGACCTGTTCCACAGTCTGGTTGCCGGATTCAGGGTGTTTGTAGCCGCGCTTCGACCAACTGGTTCCATCGAGCGAGCGCAGGACCGCGACCCAGCGAGCATGGAGAGCATCCAACAGTTGCAGCGAAATTTCAACGGGCTGTGTGCGCGCATCTTCCAGCTCCGCCCAGAGATTTTCTTTGTATGGAGTGATCGCAGGCCAGTCCTCGGTGAGCGCCAGCCGTATTCGGGCGGTGGCCTGCATGTGGCTGTCGGCGACGTGGTGAACGGTTTGGCGAAGGGTCCAACCGCCTTCGCGATAGGGGGTGTCGAGTTGCGATTCGGAGAGGCCGCTGACGGCATCGCGCAGTTTTTTGGATAGTTCGGCGATTCTCTGCATCGCCTCTTCACGTTCTTGTTGGGTCAGACTGGCAGGTCGCACAAATTTACCGATGGGATGACGCAGATCGTTGTTCATGCCCTCCACGCTACCACGGAAGTTCGTTTACGACCACGAAAGGCACGGTCGATTATGGGCAAGGATCGCGAAGCTGAAACGCATCGTTCGGCGTTGGGGTGAATTTAAAAGATAGAATCGAATCAGGTCGGCGGCCGTGCACCAGGTCACCGCTTCATTCTGAAGGAGTTATCGCATGCAGCCGGCATC
>JAJZCA010000183.1 GCA_021798735.1 Acidobacteriota bacterium
ACGGAAACCAAGACTGCTTGATTTGTTCTGCTGTGCGGGCGGAGCCGCCACCGGATACGATATGGCAGGATTTGATGTCGTTGGAGTGGATATCAAACCGCAGCCGAACTATCCTTTTCCCTTCGTCCAGACCGACGCGCTGAATCTCGACCCGAAGTTTATCTCAACGTTTGACGCTATTCACGCGTCGCCGCCGTGCCAGTCTTATTCTGACCTATATGCAATGGGTATAAATGGTTGAAGCAACGAAGCGCGGGACGAATTGGCAGGATGACGAACTTGACCTTATCGTCGCCGACTATTTCTCCATGCTCGCAGCCGAACTTTCGGGGCAAGCATATATCAAATACAGACACAGCACGGCCCTTATGGCAACGATTGACCGCAGTCACCGTTCCGTAGAGTTCAAGCACCAAAATATTTCGGCTGTATTGGACGAATTGGGCCTGCCTTGGATTCCCGGCTACAAGCCAAAGCTGAACTATCAGAATGCAATCTTCGACGCAATAGACCGGTACCTGACCAAGCACCCTGGCATTCTTCAACCCACGCCAGCGCCAAAAGCCATTCCACCCTTGTCTGCTGAAATCTTTGTTGCACCGCCAGTTCTAAGGGCAACCAGCGAACAAATTCCAAAGCGTCTGCGACAGCTTGTCGTGAAATTTGATCCAATTGAGCGCGACCATCGCAATCGCTCGCTCGGCAAGGCCGGGGAGGCCTTTGTTGTTGATCTTGAGAAGAGTCGGCTCCAAGAGGTAAATCGTACGGACTTAGCGCGAAAGGTAAAATGGACGGCTGTAGAAGATGGGGATGGCGCTGGTTATGACGTTTCGTCCTTCACCCTCGAAGGCCACCCTCGGTTTATCGAGGTCAAAACTACGAACGGTTCTTCCCGTACACCATTCTTTCTGACTCGCAACGAGTGCGATGTTGCAAGACAGTGTCCCATAGAGTGGCGGATCTATCGCGTCCACTTGTTTGCCAGTGGACCGCGTATTTTTACAATTGCGCCGCCCCTGGAGATTAATGTCAAACTCTCTCCTGAAACATGGCGGGCATCCTTCTGACGCCTGTAGACTGACGAGAAATTAAGACAGCAAAATAAAGAGGTCTTGAATGCCAAAGCTCGATTCAATGCGACTTAGAAAGTGTCGAACAATATTCGGCACCAATGATCGGGGCTATGCGCAACGAGCTATCGAACTGTGGGAACCAAAAGGCTGGCCGGAGAAATGCGAGGTAGCGTTTGCTCCAGGTATTTCAACCCAGCTTCAGGACGATGTTCTTGGTCGTGACGACCTATTCTGCCCAATGTGTGGCGTCACTCCTGGCGACATAGACGACGTTACAGGACGAAAATTCAAATTTAACATCGAATACATCGTTGACAAGAACAATGGCGGCAAAGAGGAACTATCCAACCTTCGGACGCTATGTTCGACATGCAATCAGGGTGCGAAGAACATTACAACTGAGAAGCCGACCGGACTTTGGCTCTTGTCTCAAGTTCGACGAGCAGCCCAAGATGAACAACGCGTTGTTTTAAAGTGGCTCCGCGAGAAATTCAAGGATTGACGATGTATGGATCGCAGCGAGAACATGCGAGCAATCCGAAGCAAGGACACAGAACCTGAAATGGCAGTGCGGAGCCTCGTACACAGGCTCGGCTATCGTTTCCGGCTGCATCGGCAAGACCTTCCAGGAACCCCGGACTTGGTGTTCCCCGCGCGACGCAAGGTGATATTCGTTCATGGATGTTTCTGGCATTCTCATGCGTGTAAAACCGGACTCATCCCCAAATCTAACCGCGATTTCTGGCTGCCGAAGCTCCGGCGAAATAAGATGCGAGACAGAAGGAATCTGGAGGTTCTAGCCCAGCAAGGTTGGGATGCTCTTGTGATCTGGCAATGTGAGCTGAAGAACAGCAGCGCGGTAAGCCGACGGGTGAGACAGTTTTTGGGGCCGAATGGGAGTCCAAGAGGATGAATAACCCTGTCGCGTCGGACTACATGCCCCACGATATGTAATTCTGCGAGCCATCTGCCCAAAGAATCCTATCGCCCAGCCCCTTGCTTTCTGTAGTATGTGAAGGAACCGAAACGTGGTAGCCCACGTATCTCGTGTTATGGGATTGTCGGCCTTACCATATCCGTGCAGCAGCATCTCGCGATTTGACCTGCGAGATCGCCGCGACAGTGTGGGCCACACTACAAGCCCCCCTTCAAAGGGGATATCTGAACCAAGGCAGCGGATGTCAGCAAACTCCGACTCCGTGGAAGAAACCAACGCGCTCGTACGACGTTGCCTGCAAGGCGATGGTCATGCCTGGCTGCAGGTTGTTGAGTCGCAGCACCGTCGTATCTACGGTCTTTGCTATCGCTTTACCGGGTCTGCCGGCGACGCAGAAGATCTGACCCAGGATGTATTCGTCAAGGTCTATCGCAACCTGAAAACTTTCGACGTTGAACGCGGCAGTTTTTCTACCTGGCTCACCACGCTGACCCGGAACCTGCTGGTCGACCATTTTCGCCGTACCCGAGCCGAGCAGACCACCCATTCACTCGACGCCGGTTGGGACGACCCTGAAGGTGTGTCGTCGGTAGCCGAAAAGATCCAAACCCATCAGGCCGACCCGTTGCAGAACTGCATGGATCGCGAACTGCAGGCGCTTGTCCAGCAGGCCCTGTTGCAGGTGTCCCCGGAGTTGCGCGAGGCGGTGATTCTACGCGACCTGAAGGACATGGATTACAAGGAAATTGCCGAAGTCTTGCATATTCCAGAAGGCACCGTGAAGTCGCGTATTAGCCGAGGCCGCATGGAACTGGCAAGGCTGTTGGAACGTACTAAAAGGCAGGTGATGTAAATGAAGGACCACGGCCAATTTGGCGACAAGCCAGCTGGAAAGCAGGCGCAGAGTCCATCCGACCAGCTTGACTGCGCCGCGGTTGAGCTGTTGTGGGTTGAGGCCGTCGAGGGCACATTGCCTCCCCCGGTGGCCGAGAAAGTCCGCGTTCATACGGCGGAGTGCGCAGCCTGCCGCGGAAAAATCTTCCAGGCGCGCAAGGGCCGCGAGTGGTTGCTGGTGCTGAAACAAGAGCCGTTGATTCCCCCCGGAGATTTAGTGGCAAAGATCCTAGCCAAAACGGCGGGGGCCCAGGAGGTGCCTGCGCATCTTCCTCGGCTGACGGTTCCGAAGTTTCCCGTGGAAACGGATACGCGAGCTGCAGATCGCTATAGCCTGCCGGGATATTCTTCCCCGGATCACCAGGAGGCAGCTATTCCCGCAGAAAGACCCAGCGATTACGATGGCCTGGGTCAGAGAGGCATGCCACCTGGAGTTTCTGTGCCGGTCTGGCAACGCCCATCCGTCGTGTTGCTGCGGAAGACGGTCTTCGATCCACGCATGGCCCTGGTGGCCGCCATGGCCTTTTTCTCCATCTCTTTAACCTTGAATTTGATGGGGGTCAAGCTGACTCGGATACGTCCTGCCGATCTGAAACCGCAGGCGATGCGTCGCGTTGTGACCCGCCAATATGCTCAGGCAAATGCCCGCGTTGTGCATTACTATGAGAATCTTCGGATCGTCTACGAAGTTGAATCGCGCGTCCATCAATTGCGTCAAGCTGCTGAATCCGTGCCAGTTCCAGAAAAGACGAGTTATCCGCAAGGGGAACAGGGTGCCGGCGCAGACCGGAATGGCCAGGGGCATCGTAGCGACCGGGACAAGAAAAGCGATCGGGACGGATTGCATCGGAAGCGGATGAACGTCATAGCTGTCAAGAATCAGAATGCGCAGCGGAACCACGCGACTCCGGTCGAACCCGAACCTATTTTCAGCGGTCCGGCGATTGAGGCGTACTTGAACGCAAAGCCGTCGATACCGAATGTGAATGCAGTTGAAAATGGACGGCCAAAACTCGTCACAGCAGTATTCCCCAAATGTATCTGTCGGCCTGACTCGCAGGCTTCGTCACGCTTGTTTCAATTTGCATGTTTTTCTATGCTGGAAAGGAACTCAGCATGAATTGTGCAAATCATCCCGATACACCGGTTGTAGCCTACTGCCAGTTCTGCGGAAAGCCGCTATGCGCTCAATGCGTTCACAAGATCAACACCATCGTTGGATGTGAGCCCTGTCTGGCCGCCCGGATTGGCGCGTCTTTGCCCGCCGGGAGCAATGTTGGGGGCGGGGTGAAGTTCACCCAAACCGCAGAGGGTATCCACGTCTCAGATGGCAAGGGCAACGAGTACCGTGAAGGTCCTGGCTATCAATACGTTTCAACCGCGCCCACTTCGCCGGGCAATGTTCCGTCTACCTGCTGCACGGAGCCTTGGCTCGCTTTCGTTCTGGGCTGGATACCCGGGGTTGGGGCAATGTACAACGGACAGTTTGCCAAAGCCTTGGCCCATGTGGTGATCTTCGCCCTGCTGGTCGATTTTTCCCATTACAACGGAGTGCTGGGAGTGGTCGTCTTTGGCTGGGTTGTCTATCAGGTATTCGATGCCTATCAGACCGCGATTGCGCGACGCGACGGACTCCCTCTGCCCAATCCTCTGGGGTTGAACGATATTGCCCACTGGTTCGGCGTGCGCAGCGCTCCTCCCGCCAATTCATGGATAGGTGACCCGGAAAATCCAAGTGCGACGAATGCGAACAGAAATCCCATAAACGTCGGAGCGCCGCCTATCGGAAGTGCAGGGCCAGTGCCCGGATTTGTTTCCGCTTCGGAATCCATGCCGCCATACGTCCCGCCAACCCCGCAATGTCCAACGGATCCCTTGAATCCTTTTTTTGCGGACGGACAATCGCGATCCAATCGAGGAATTCACGTTGGCGCGGTGATGTTGATCGTTCTTGGGGTTGCGTTCTTGCTGGGGAATCTTGGGGTCCTGAGTACTTATTGGATGGGAAGAGCGTGGCCGATTCTGCTGATTGGTTTCGGCGTATGGATGATCATTCGCCATAACCAAAAGCCGCCAGTTGGAGGTGCCCAATGAATCGCTGGTATCAAATTCGCCGATTGCGCGGCGCGGTTGTTCTGATTCTCATTGGTGTGCTGGCGTTGATGGATCAGTGGCATGTAATGAGTTTTAGAATTAGCTGGCCAGTCATCCTGATCGTAATCGGCATCATGAAGCTGGCGGAGCGCGCTGCGTGGACAGCCGACATTCGTGCCGGACAGGAAGAGCAAGCGTATGCAGCCAGTGGGGCCGCCTACGCTCCCAGCCAGCCCTTGGGTACTGCTGGATCGTCCTCCTGGCCTACTGCTTCCCAGTCATCCAGCGTTGGATCCGGTCCGTTCGTTCAGTCGCAGCCGCCAGCGCCGGAGGATCCCGGCAGAGAAGGCCGGTAGCTCCATGGGCATGCCTACACAGATACCGCCTCCTTATCCGCCTTCGCGCGCGCAGTGGAAAGCGCAGCGCGCGCAATGGAAGATGCAAACCAAAATGCAGCGCGCCGCGTACCGCGCTTCAATTCGCGGAACGGCGCATCGATCGATCATCGGGCCAATATTTTCAATTGGAATTGGCGTGCTGGCGTTGCTGATGACCATGCATAGGATCAATGTCGACTACTTCTGGCATTGGTACGGGCATTGGTGGCCGCTGCTCCTGATTGGCACCGGCGTTTTGCTGGCGCTGGAATCGCTGCTGCTGGCTGGTCGCTCGCGCGTACGGTTGGGCGGCGGAGTGGTTTTCCTGGTTCTATTGCTGGCACTGGTGGGCATGATTGCTTCGCAGAACCACGTTAACTGGCAATCCGTTGGAGACCAGTTGCAACTGGGCGATACCATGAATCTGGCCGAGATGTTCGGAAACAAACACCAGGCCATGGAACAGATTTCGCACGCGCTTCCAGTTGATGCGAGCGTTGTGATTCAAAATGCACACGGCGATGTCATCGTGACTGCCGGCAGCGACGATCAGATGCATCTGACGCTCAACAAGACGGTATATAGCGGTTCCGACCGCGAGGCACAGCGGGAACTCGCCGCGTTGGAACCCTTGATTACATCCATCGGCAACGTAGTGACCGTACACATGCCATCGAGCGCCAGCCGCATGGCCGATATGGCCATCGCATTGCCTGCCAACGCGGCCGCGCAGGTGCACGCCGGTCACGGAGATGTCACTATCAGCGGACGTAAAGCCGCGATCACCGTCAACTGTGGCCAGGGCGATGTGGAACTGACCAGTATCGTGGGGCCAGTCCAAGTTGCGGTGCATCATGGCGATTTTATGGGCCACGATATCCAGGGAGATTTTGCGATCAGCGGACGCATGAATGACGTCACGCTCTCGCAGGTCACAGGGTCCTCCACCTTGACGGGCGATTTTTTCGGCGACGTGCACATGGACCATCTGCTGGGCCCAGTACACTTCCATTCCAGTCGCACCGAGATTCAGGCAGCCCGACTGGAGGGGTCGGCCTCATTGAGTGACGGCGATTTGACGATGGACAACGCCGCGGGCCCGATCCTGGTGAGCACCCACGCCATGGACATCTCGATGAAGCATATTCAGGGTGAAGTGCGGGTGAAGAATTCCGATGGAAGCATCGCCGTGGACATGGTCGATCCGGTTGCCGCCATGGACATCGAAAACCGCAATGGGTCCGTGGATGTGACGGTCCCGGAAAATGCGAAGTTTACCGTGCAAGGCGTCGCCATCGATGGCGAGATTGATTCAGATTTCAAGCTGACGCAAAACACGGCGAACGACCACGCCACAGCTTTCGGTTCCGTCGGTGGAGGCGGCCTGCTGCTGCATATTATCGCGGAAAAAGGGGACATCAACCTGCACAAGGCTGGAGCCGGCAGCGACCAATAGAATGAATCTTTACTGGAATTTGGGTTGGGTGCCTCGCGGTGGCGCGTGCGCCCGGATTTCAATCGCCAGGGCCGGGAGAGAACTGGCCGGCGGCGGCGACTCCATTGCGAGTCGTATTTTTGACATAGTACATGGCAGCGTCCGCAGCGCGGATCACGGCATGGATGTCCTGGCCGTCCTCCGGGAAGCTGGCGACTCCGAAGCTGGCGAGAATTCGCAGGTTCAGATCTGAGTCCGGCAGAAACGTGGCGGTACGAAGTTTTTCCATCAGCCGATTCGCCAGATCCAATGCACGCTGTTTGGATTGGTGCGGCATCAGTATCACAAATTCATCTCCGCCGTAGCGGTATGCGGTTTCAATCAGGCCCAGGCTGTCGCGCACCATATCGCCGATCTCAGCCAGCCGGCGACTACCCTTCAAATGG
>JAJZCA010000184.1 GCA_021798735.1 Acidobacteriota bacterium
TGGTGCAGTTTTTTCTACAGGCGGGCGCCTACAATTTTCCTGCATTGGGCGTGCCGCTTCTTTCCACTCGCAATATTGTCAGCGATTATTTTGGGGCTTTGCCGCAGGCATATCTGAAATTGGTTCCGAAAGGTAATTTCTCGTTTCTTATCGGCAAGTTGCCAACGCTGATCGGCGCGGAAGACACATTCACCTTTGAAAATATGAATATCGAGAGAGGGCTTCTATGGAACCAGGAAAACGATGTCAACCGGGGAATACAAGTAAATTATGCCAAGGCCAAGCTCAGCAGCTCTCTGGCTTGGAACGATGGCTTTTATTCCAACCGTTATAACTGGCTTACCGGTGAGTTGACTTACACCGCAAGTGCCGCCAATAGCGTGGAAGTCGTCGCCAGTGGGAACCTAGGGCGTACCGCTTATTCGAGCGTGGCCACGCCGTTATATCAAAACAACAGCGACATTTATGACCTCATGTATACCCATACCGCCAAGCGGTGGATGATCGAGCCCTATTTCCAATATACCTATGTTCCCCTGGATGTGAAGATTGGCGTGGGCCGTGCTACCGCGACCAGGGGCGAAGCGGTACTGGGAAGCTATAACGTCGCGCCCGATCTGACGATGACTGGACGCGTGGAGTACATCTCCAGCACAGGCAACACCCATAACGGCGCTGTCAATTTGTTGTACGGTCCAGGCAGCCAGGCATGGTCGCTCACCGTGACTCCAACGTATCAAAAGAAAGCATTCTTCGCGCGTGCAGAGCTTTCCGTGACCCAGGCGATAAACTACACGTCTGGCGACGCATTCGGCCCGCAAAATTCAAACTCCAATCAGACACGGGGTGTGTTTGAAACAGGATTTATGTTTTAACGTTGCCGCGGCAATGGGAGAGACACAATGACCGACATCTGGATGGTACTGGGAACCATTTCGTTTTTTGCATTGGCGATTGGATATACGCTCGCGTGTGAGCGACTGAGGTAAGGGCATGCATATCGAAGACGTCGTTCTACTTGTCATCTCGGCAACGTTGCTGGTCTATCTGGTATTTGCACTGTTGCGTCCGGAGAAATTCTAGCCATGACTGAAAATGGATGGTTTCAGATCGCGTTGTTTTTTCTGCTGATCGTGTTGATTGCGCGGCCGCTCGGCATCTACATGGCAGACGTTTTTGAGCGCCGCAAGACATTTCTCGATCCTCTGCTGGTTCCAGTCGAACGGGCTCTCTATAAATTGACCGGCGTTGAAGCCGACAAAGAGATGCGCTGGACAGAATACGGAATCGCGATGCTGTTCTTCAGCGTGGTATCCATGCTGGTTCTCTATCTGATCGAACGTATCCAGCATTGGCTGCCATGGAACCCGCAGCACCTTCCCAACGTGCCCGCTGTGCTGGCGCTAAACACTGCCGCGTCGTTTACGACGAACACGAACTGGCAGTCGTATGTGCCGGAAACCACGATGACCTACCTGACCCAGATGGCTGGGCTTGCTTACCATAACTTCGCTTCGGCCGCCGTAGGCATGGCGCTCGCCATTGCGATGGTTCGAGGTATCAGCCGGCGCGAGCAGAACACGCTCGGCAACTTTTGGGTCGATGTGACGCGTGCCATCCTATGGGTGCTCCTGCCCATCTCCATTGTCTTTGCTCTGGCGCTTGTATCGCAGGGAGTGGTGCAGAACCTGCGCCCCTACGACACCGCCCACTTGCTCGAATCGCAGAAGGTTGTGAGCCAGGATGCGTCCGGCAAATCCACCACGCAAGCCATTACCACCCAGACGATCGCGCAAGGCCCAGTTGCTTCGCAGGAAGCCATCAAAATGCTGGGAACGAACGGCGGCGGTTTCTTCAACACGAACAGCGCTCATCCATTTGAGAATCCAACACCTTTTTCCAATCTATTGGAAATGCTCGCCATCTTCGCAATTTCAGCGGGTCTGACCGTCACGATGGGGCGTATGACGAATTCTCCGCGTCACGGTTGGGCTGTTTTCGCAGCCATGGCAATTTTGTTTCTTGGTGGAATCACCACCGCGTACTGGGCAGAAGCCCAGGGCAATCCCTTGATGCACGGTGTGGCGCAGCAAGCATCGGCGACACAGGCGGGCGGCAACATGGAGGGCAAGGAAGTCCGCTTCGGAATTGCCAACTCGGCGCTGTTCGCCACTGTGACCACCGACGCCAGTTGCGGCGCAGTGAACGGCATGCACGACTCATTTACGCCGTTGGGCGGAATGGTTCCGCTCGTCAATATCATGCTGGGAGAAATCATCTTCGGCGGAGTGGGAGCAGGACTGTACGGCATGTTGATCTTCGTCATTCTCTCGGTGTTTATCGCCGGACTAATGGTCGGCCGAACGCCGGAGTATCTCGGCAAGAAAATCGAAGCCTACGACGTGAAGATGGCCATGCTGTACGTGCTGGTCTTCCCGTTGCTCATCTTGGGCTTCACCGGGGTGACCGTCTTGCTGCCTCACCTCGGACTCAGCAGCCTCGCAAACGCTGGCCCGCACGGCCTCTCGGAGATCCTGTATGCCTTCACATCGGCGGCCGGCAACAACGGCTCGGCCTTTGCCGGACTCAACGCCAACACAAACTATTACAATCTCACCCTGTCGATGGTGATGCTGAGCGGCCGCTTTCTCATGATCGTGCCCATGCTGGCAGTGGCTGGCAACCTGGCCCGGAAAAAAATTGCTCCGGCATCTGCTGGAACGTTTCCCGTGACGACGCCGTTGTTCACTATTCTTTTGACCGGGGTCATTGTCATTGTCGGCGCGTTGACCTTCTTTCCCGCGCTCACGCTTGGACCAATCCTTGAGCACCTTCTGATGTACGCAGGAAAAACTTTCTAAGCAGGGCGCCATTCGGAGAAAGCGATATGTCGAAATCAAAAAGCACGCATCAACGGTCGCTCTGGGACGCGCAGATCGCCCGGCGCGCTCTGATCGATTCTTTACCCAAGCTGAACCCATTGAACATGATGAAGAATCCGGTGATGTTCGTCGTCGAAATCGGCAGTGTCATCACCACCGTACTTCTGTTCCAGCACATCGGGAAGCATGACGCGCCGATCGTTTTCGATCTTCAGATCACCCTTTGGCTATGGTTCACAGTGCTATTCGCGAATTTCGCGGAAGCAATGGCGGAAGGACGTGGCAAAGCGCAAGCGGATGCACTTCGCCGCGCCAAGTCCGAGACGATGGCGAATCGGCTGAATGACAAAGGCGTCATTGAGCAGGTGCCCAGTTCCAAACTGTGCTCCGGAAATATTGTCATTGTCTCCGCTGGCGAAATGATTCCCGGCGACGGCGAAATCATCGACGGGGTCGCATCCGTCGACGAGTCCGCCATTACGGGTGAATCCGCTCCGGTCATTCGAGAGTCCGGCGGAGATCGCTCGGCAGTCACCGGAGGCACGCGAGTATTGTCCGACCAGATCAAAATCCGCATTACTTCCAATCCCGGCGAAACCTTCATCGATAAGATGATCGCTCTGGTGGAAGGTGCGGAACGGCAGAAAACTCCGAACGAGATTGCGCTGAATATTCTTCTCGCTGGCCTCACCGTCATTTTCCTGCTGGCAGTCGTCACACTGCAACCCATTGCGATATATTCGCACTCGCCGCAAACTGTGTTTGTCCTCGTCTCCCTGCTGGTTTGCCTCATTCCGACCACCATCGGCGGACTTCTCTCCGCCATCGGTATTGCCGGCATGGACCGCCTGGTACAACACAACGTGCTGGCCATGTCTGGGCGCGCCGTGGAAGCTGCTGGCGACGTCAACACGCTTCTCCTCGACAAGACCGGAACCATCACCTTCGGCAATCGACAGGCCACAGAATTTCTGCCTGCACCAGGTGTCAGCAAAGACCAGCTTGCCGACGCCGCACAACTTTCGTCGCTGGCCGATGAGACCCCGGAAGGCCGCTCCATCGTAGTCCTGGCGAAGGAAACCTACGGCCTGCGTGGGAGAGACCTGACAACCATGCACGCAGAGTTTGTTCCTTTCAGCGCAACCACCCGGATGTCCGGCATCAATGTCGATGGCCGCACCATCCGCAAGGGGGCCGCCGAATCCATTGCGGCTTATCTACAGGCCTCCGGTGGCATCCTGGCCGATGAGGTCCGCTCCGATGTGGAGCAGATTGCCCGCAGCGGCGGCACGCCTCTAGTCGTGGCGGAAAATAATCGCGCGCTGGGAGTGATCCACCTGAAAGATATCGTCAAAGGTGGAATGCGTGAACGCTTCGCGCAACTGCGCGCCATGGGCATTCGCACCATTATGATCACAGGCGACAACCCGCTCACGGCGGCGGCCATCGCTCACGAAGCCGGCGTGGACGATTTTCTGGCCGAGGCGAAACCCAAGGACAAGATGGACCTGATCCGCCGGGAGCAAGCCGAAGGCAAGCTGGTCGCGATGACCGGCGATGGCACCAACGATGCTCCCGCATTGGCGCAGGCCGATGTCGGCGTCGCGATGAATACCGGCACACAGGCTGCCAAGGAAGCTGGCAACATGGTGGATCTGGATTCCAACCCCACCAAGCTGATTGAAATCGTCGAGATCGGCAAGCAGCTTTTGATGACGCGCGGCGCGCTGACCACATTTTCCATCGCCAACGATATCGCGAAATATTTCGCCATCATTCCAGCGATGTTTGCCGCGACATTTCCGATTCTAAACGCATTGAACATCATGCACCTGCGAACACCGCAGTCCGCCATCCTGTCGGCGGTCATCTTTAATGCAGTGATTATTGTCGCGCTCATCCCGCTTGCCCTGCGTGGCGTCAAATATCGCCCGATGAACGCGGAAGTCCTGCTGCGCAACAACCTGCTTATCTATGGACTGGGAGGGATCATCCTTCCCTTTCTTGGCATCAAGCTGATCGACATGGCGATTACGGCCATGCACCTGATTTGAGGATCGACATGCGGAAACAATTCATTACGGCCTGTTTGTATACTCTGGTGACGACCGTCCTGCTTGGGCTTGGCTACCCGCTCGCAGTGACTGTGCTGGCGCACTTCCTGATGCCCGCGAAAGCAAACGGCGAACTCATCGCCAAAAACGGCGTACTGGTCGGTTCGCAATTGATTGGACAGCCTTTTACAGGACCGGGCTACTTCAACAGCCGCCCATCCGCTGCGGGTACAGGCTACGATGCGGCAAATTCTTCCGGCTCGAACCTCGGCCCGACGAATGCAACTCTCATCGCGCGTGTCGAACAGAGCGTGCAATCCTGGAAGGCACGGGAAGTCGAAAATCCAAATGGCAGCACAGACGTGCCCGTCGATCTGGTCACTACCTCCGGATCAGGATTGGATCCTGACATCACTGTCGCCGCTGCCGAATATCAGGTTGCCTCGGTCGCGCAAGCTCGCGGGCTACCGACGGACCAGGTGAAGCACCTGGTCCAGGCCCACATTGAACCGAGACAATTTGGAATTCTCGGCGAGCCCCGCGTAAATGTGTTGGAGTTGAACCTCGCACTCGACGTCTTGGCTGCAGATCGCAAGTAGCCATGACCGGAAATCTTGGGGCATGGAATGTTTCCCGCCGCAAACCGCTTGCACTGAGCGCTGCCGTTCAGGGAAGCACCGGGATAAGCAGTTCAGAAGAGAGTTGCTGCATTCGACGCCGCATGACCGGCCTGAATTTGCACGCTTTCCGATCGGTTTCATAGCAACCACCGCGTGTCTTCGTTTAGAATCGACCTTGTCACCGCGCCGGGATGGCGGAACTGGCAGACGCAGCGGACTCAAAATCCGCCGACCTTCGGGTCATGGGGGTTCGACCCCCCCTCCCGGCACCAAAGTAAGTATAAGAAACCGCGCCGGGTGCCCCATCCTAGCGTAGCTAGGGTGGGATAGAGCGATGTTCGCATCATAGTAACAGTAAAAATGCTTCAGGCGACGCCAAACGCAGTTGAAGGCCCTGCGGTTGCTCTTATCTTTTCGCCCCCACTCAAGCCAACGGAATCTTGCGTGGGAGGCAACCAGATTTTCAGGTCTGGGTCCCCGGTCGCCTGCGGCCGTACTTAATTGGGCACTGAGAAGCCGCCTATGAATCCAGCACCGTTCCCGTTCTGAGGAACAACCTGGAACAGATCGCCACCGCTGCCGCCAGTGACGGCCACCTGCGTGGTTGAGCTTCCATTGCCCTTGGCATCGGTAGTAAACGTGCTCAGCTC
Source organism: Acidobacteriota bacterium (assembly GCA_021798735.1). GTDB lineage: Bacteria > Acidobacteriota > Terriglobia > Terriglobales > Acidobacteriaceae > JAKAAZ01. The sequence goes on from JAJZCA010000184.1 coordinate 6,207, forward strand.
ATAGGTGCCTGAACTGTCTATGTAAATAGCCTCCGATTCGTTGGTGGCGTAGGGGGTGTTGGGCGATGCGCCGTTCACGGAAAAAACCAGCGAGCCATTCGAATAAGTGACGGCCCCGCTGCTAAGTGGATCTTGCGGCGAACCGGTTGTGTCCACTCCGCCATTAGTCGAGGTGGCGGGCAGAAGAGTGGATAAATACGTCTGATTGCTCAAGCCAAAAGCAAGAAAGGTCTGGTACGCGGCCTTGCCGGCCGAATTATTGACGTAAAAATCGCCAGCCCAGTCTCCCGGACGGGGGAACTTTGCCGTTGCGGTCCCGCTTCCTCCACTATCCGAGGAAACTGTGGTCACATCGAAACAGGCAGGGGGCGCGTATGTGCTCAATTGATCGACGGCGGGACAGAATTGTACAGTATAGGTCGTGCTGGGCGGCGCGCCCGTCAACTGGATGGTCGTGTTGCCGCTCGTGTCAACGGTGATCCGACCGTTCATAGCGGTGAGGCCGTTTTCCGAGAACAACGGCGCCTGGTACTGCGTGGTCGCGCTGCCACCGCCGCCTCCACCGCCGCTGGTGCAAGCGGTCGAGAAGCTCCAGGTGTAGGGAGCGGTCATCATGACATCGGCGAGATCGCCGACATTGCTCACCGTCACCGTAATATTGCCAGAAGGAAGTGGAGAGGTGGGCGTGAGCACTACCTGCGTGGTCGTTACGTTCGTGCTGAGTTTGACCGGGATAGCGCCGCCGGGGCCGGTCACTACGAAGTTGCTGGGTAGAATCGTAGCGGCGTCCGGCACTTCATCGAACGTGACAATGATAAGCGTGTTCGCGCTGACGCAAGTTGCATTCGCCGCCGGGCTCAAGGAGAGGACGGAGATCGGCGACGCATCTGTCTTCATGCGCGTCGTAAACGTGTAGCTGTACGGCTTGGCGAGAGGGACGCCCGCGGCGCTGGTCGCCGCCGTGGTGATAGTTGCCGTGTAAGTTGTGCCGGGCCGAAGCGCCTGACTGGGCTGAAAGCTTGCTATATCGAAATTAG
>JAJZCA010000185.1 GCA_021798735.1 Acidobacteriota bacterium
TGGGCAGATGGCACCCACCACCATGATTGGCCAGAAAAGCACGACATCTCCGTGGGGGCGACGGCCATCGAATGAAGGCTACCCGTTGCACATGGCGGAACTGCTGGCCACGCTGGAAGCCCCGATATACATCGAACGGGTGGCGCTTTCCGACGGAAAAAACATCATGAATGCGCGGCGAGCGATTCGAAAAGCGCTGCAGGTCCAGAGAGATGGCGCGGGATTTTCGTTCGTCGAGATTCTGTCGCCATGTCCGACAATCTGGGGCAAGGATCCGGTGGAAGCCTGCGACTGGATCGCCGATAAAATTGTTCCCGCGTTCCCGCTGCATGTATTTCGTGACCACCGTCCTGAGCCGCTCGCAGTCAGGGAGATCGAGCCGCCGCAACGTTCCGTCGCGGAAGTACTTGGAATTGCAGCTAAAGACGAAACGCACGGTGGCATCGGATCTGAACCCGCCCATCGCTTTCAGGACGTCAGGATCAAGATTGCGGGCCTGGGCGGACAGGGCGTTCTGCTGCTGGGTCAGTTGCTGATTGAAATGGGCATGCGCGAAGGCTTGGAGGTGAGCTGGCTGCCATCGTATGGGCCGGAGATGCGGTCAGGCAGCGCACATTGTCACGTATGTCTGTCGCAGGAGCCGATTGGATCGCCGCTGGTGTCGCATCCAGACATCCTGATGGCAATGAATGAAGTCTCACTGCGGAAGTTTGCCCACGAGGTCGTCCATGGCGGAGTCATTCTGTATAACGGCGCCTGCCTGCCGGAAGATTTTGCCGCTCCTGAGACGCAAGCGGTCGCGATTCCAGCCTCCGAGATCGCCGACAGGCTTGGATCGACGAAGGTCGCCAACATTGTGATGATGGGGGCCTTACTGGAGGAGACCGAGTGTCTCGCCGCAGGCACCGCATGGAGTGTGCTGCAGAACAAGGTAAAAAAACTCGACCTGCTGGAGCTTGACCGGAAAGCACTGAACGCCGGGCGTCTGTTTATCGACGAGCACGCCCACATTGGCGCACTCGATCAATCGGACGGCTTCGCTTAGGCTAAGTACTTCAAAAATTAGATGGTGCCCGGGATAGGGCTCGTGCATGGCTGGATCAACTGCCGAGATTCGACGGCGTTATGAAGCCTAGTAGGCTCCAGCGGAGACGTGGGGGAGGGATTTGGGTTTGTAGGGGCAGAAGGGATCGCTGGCCAGTGGATCGCCGGTGTAGGCGAAGGCACGGGCACGGGAGCCGCCGCAGAGCGCGGAGTATTCGCAATATCCACACTTGCCTTTGAACTGGCTGGGCGTATGCAGGCCGCGAAAGATGGGCGAGTTGCGATAGATTTCCTGCAGGCTGTTCTGGCGCACGTTGCCGACGGCGAGAGGCAAGAAGCCGGCGGGGTACACATCGCCCTGGTTGGAGACGAACATGATGCCGTGGCCGTCGCGAATGCCAAATCCACGGTAGACGGGAGTGCGTTCGATTTCCTGCGCGGACATTCCCTCTTTCCGCATCTCGCTTAACGCAATGCGGCGATAGGACGGGGCTTCGGTAGTTTTCACCTGAAAGGGCGCGGTGCGGGAGAGATCGTAAATCCAACGCATCAGTTCTTCGCCGCGTTCGGGCGAGACAGGCTGCAGGGTTTTGCCTCGACCGACGGCGATGAGGAAGAAGAGACTCCAGCGCATCACCTTCATGGACTTCAGCAGTTCAAAGATGGCGGGCAGATCGTCAGCGGTTTCTTCGGAGACCAAGGTGTTGACCTGGATGGGAAATCCCAGCTCGCCGGCATCTTTGGCGGCGCGGATGGTCCAGTCGAAGCAGCCAGCCACGCCGCGAACCGCTTCATGGCGAGAGGCGCTGGAGCCATCGAGGCTAAGGCCGAGACTGTCGATACCGTGGGCCTTCAATTTCGCAAGGACATCGTGCGTGAGTTCCGGAGTGGCGCTGGGGGTAATGGAGACGGTGAGGCCAAGGCCGCGCGCTTCATCGATCAGCTCGTAAATATCAGCGCGCTGCAGCGGATCGCCGCCGGTCAGGATGAGATGCGGCTTGTCGAAGGCGGCAATCTGGCGCAGCAGGTCTTTGCTTTCCGCGTTGGTCAACTGATCGGGGTGGGGATCAGAAACGGCTTCGGCCCGGCAGTGGCGGCAGGCCAAGGCGCAGGCCTGGGTCATCTCCCAATACACGAGCATGGGGTTTTTTGAGTAGTCGTGGGCCGAGGGACGATGCGTCGGCTTGGGAGTAGTTGCAGCGAGCACTCGAATGTCGATGGAAGTCATAACTTTTCTTCTCCTTCAGCGAAACGACGGTGGAAAGGTGCGCAGGTTCTTCCTCTGGCTCAGGGTTCGTGAGGCTGTTGGCAATATCCTTGGCAGCTTTTACTCCGCTGGCAATGCAGTCTGGAATTCCTGCGCCATGGTAGGCTGCGCCGGCCAGATGCAGGCCAGGATGCCATGCGACGATCTGCTCAATTTCTGCCACTCGTATGGCGTGTCCGACGTCATATTGCGGATTGGCTTTCGACCAGCGATAGGCTTTCGCCAATACGGGCTCCGCTGTGATGCCCATGATGGCGCGCAGTTCTTCGCGAGCCAGTTGGATGAGAGCAGCATCGTCCTGCTCGGCCAGGGCTTCCGCGCGGGCACCGCCGATAAAGACACGAATCAATTCGAACTCTTCCGGTGCGCGATGAGAAAATTTCTGTGACGACCAGGAGCAGGCGGTGATCTTACGGTTCGCGCTGTGAGGCACCAGAAATCCGGTGCCGTTCAACGGAGTTTTTAGATCGCTGCGTTTGAAGGCAAGCGAAACCGTTGCCGTGGAGACGTAGCGAATGGCGCGTAGTTTAGAGGCAAGCACGGGATCGATGCCGCGAACCAGATTGGCGGTGATGTCGGCGGGGGTGGCGAAGACGACCTCGTCGGCCCAGAGTCGCGAGCCATCGTTCAAGTCGATCTGGTAGCGCTCTTGTTGGCGGGTTACGCTGAGCACCTGGCGATTGAGCATGACGATTTCCAGATTTAGGCGCGCCACCAGCGCATCCACCAGTTGCTGCAAGCCACTGCGCAACGTCATAAACATGGGAGGAGGCAAGGGCTTGGGTCCCGCTGCAATAGAGTTCTGTGCGCGGGCCATTTTTTTCTTGAGAATGCCGCGGAGCAGGCTGCCGTGCTGCTTCTCCATCTCCAGAAACATGGGGAAGGTGCTTTGCAGGCTGAGTTTCTCTGGATCGGCGGCAAAAATCCCGGCCATCAAGGGCGCGGCAATTTTCTCCAGTGCTTCGGCGCCTAACCGTCTGCGGGTAAAGACGGCAAGGCTTTCGTCGCCAGTTTCCTCACGCGGTGGAACCAGGATTTCCATTCCCATCCGCAATTTTCCGGACCATGAGATCAACCGCGAGCGTAGGAAGGGAAGCATCATGGTGGGGGCCATCAGCATCATGCCTTCTGGAATCGGATGCAGTTCTCCTCGACTCCAGACGTAGGTTGCCTTACCAGGATTTGAGCCAATCATCTGATCGCTCAGTCCCAGGTCGCGACACAATGCGATGGCTGCAGCCTTCTGGGTGATGAAGGAGTCGGGCCCGCACTCGATAACGAAGCCGTTCTCATAGGCAGAGACTATTTTTCCGCCCAGCCTGGGGGAGCTTTCAATCAACGTGGTCTGAATACCGGTGGGCGCATATTGCTGCAGGTAAAAAGCGGTGGCCAGCCCGGTAATGCCTCCGCCAATGATCACGATATTTTTCATATCATCGCCTACTGAGAGTGCGCCTGCGGATGCGAACCATGCAGCCTGGGGTGGTGCTGGGAGGCTGCGGAAACCGCTTCACTATCCCCAACGGTAACGATTCAAACATGGCCACGCAGTGACGCAGGTCACATCGCAGGTTTCCGCTGTTAGTGTTTGCTGAAGACAGCGGAAATGGACGGTTGTCGAAGTTGAAACCAATGCAATGAAGATTACAAAACTACGACACGCAACGGCAGTACAGGATGAAAGCATAGAGATGTTATGAATAAATTCCCGGTGATCGTTCAGGGTGGCATGGGTGCGGGTGTTTCGAATTGGCGTCTGGCACAGTCGGTCTCGCGGCTTGGTCAGCTGGGTGTGGTATCGGGAACTGCGCTCGATCAAATTCTGGCGCGACGTTTACAGGATGGCGATCCCGGCGGACACATGCGGCGCGGATTCGATGCGTTTCCGTTTCCGGCCATGGCGGAGCGCATCTGGCAGCGGTACTTCATTGCCGGCGGCAAGAGCGAACGTACCCCGTATCACGTGGCGCCGCCGCATAAGAAAGACAATCCTCGCGAATTGATTGAACTGGATATCGTCAGCAATTTCGTCGAAGTATTTTTGGCGCGTGAAGGTCATCAAAATTCAGTGGGAATTAACTATCTGGAGAAAATTCAGACTGCGCATCTGTCGACGATTTACGGCGCGATGCTGGCAGGGGTTGGCTATGTCGTTATGGGCGCAGGAATTCCGCTGAAGATTCCAGGTGTGTTGGATCGATATTCCAGGCATCAGTCCGCGGAATATGCGATTCATGTAAGTGGCGCACTCGAAAGCGACGACACGACGATGCACTTCGATCCACGCGACTATATGGAGTGCGATCTGGCTCCGCTGACGCGCCCGAAATTTCTCGCTATTGTGTCCTCCAACACACTGGCAACGACCATGGTGAAGAAAGCCAACGGCAGAGTGGACGGGCTGGTCGTCGAGATGAGAACGGCGGGCGGCCATAATGCTCCACCGCGCGGGAAAGTGCAATTGTCGGATGCGGGCGAGCCGATCTACGGCGAGCGGGATGCCATCGACATAGAAAAGTTGCGGGAGTTGGGAGTGCCATTCTGGCTGGCGGGCGGCTACGGGCATCCTGAAAAATTGAGCGAAGCGCTGGCGCAGGGCGCTACAGGAGTTCAGGTAGGAACGGCGTTTGAATTCTCCGATGAGTCGGGCCTGCGAGAGGATTACAAGCGGACGCTGTTGGCGAAAGCCGTTGCCGGCGAAGCGCACGTTTTTACCGATCCGCTGGCATCTCCGACCCGATTTCCTTTCAAGGTTGCGCGATTGGAGGGCACCGGTTCCGAGCCGGATGTCTACGCCTCCAGACCGCGCATCTGCGATCTAGGATTTTTGCATGAGGCGTATCGAACTCCAGACGGCGCGATTGGGTATCGTTGTGCCGCCGAACCGCTGAGCTTGTATGTTTCAAAGGGCGGCAACGCGGAAGATTCACCGGGAAGAAAATGCCTGTGCAATGCGCTGCTGGCGAATATCGGCTATCCGCAGGCCAGAAATGGAAGCCGGACAGAGCAGGGAATCGTGACCGCCGGCGATGATCTGGACTGTGTGCCGATGTTTCTTGCGCCGGGACGGTCGAGCTATACGGCGGCGGATGTGATTGCGAAGTTGCTGGAGGGGCTGTCTGTTTCCAGCAGGCGGTTCTCAACCGATGCACACCGTGTTGCCGACTCCACGCAATTGCTGGATGCACAGCTGTGCGCTGAGTTCGAAACTGTTTAGCGAAAGCAGCCGCGCTGGATCTACGATCTGGTACTGATACTACTGTGCTGTGCGAATCCGCGAAGACAGCAGGGGCAAAGTGGCAGAGAGCGGGCGAGGTGGTTGCGATCTGTCGTCGCACAGAGGCAATGGATTGCGGGTTATGCCTTGTTGCACTCGACTTCAGGTTCATGACCCGAGTAGATCCTGTTCTTGTCATGCCTCTGTTGTTCGTCGATTCGATGCGCTGTCTGAAGGAGCTTGTCGAGTTTCATCGTATGGGTGTGAGCAACCCCACCTGTTAAAAGGGTTTGGGCTGTGATGAACTCTGAGTATGGACACAGAGTCGGGAGTAGGGGTTCGTCGTCGTCGCAGTGGTGAGGAAAAGTCGAGCAACTGGTGGTCGGCTATCGATCGAGCCAGCTGCCGCGCAAAGAGTATTGCCGCCTGCACGGCATCGGGTTGAGCACACTGGATCGGTACTTGCACCAATGGCACAAGCAATGGAGTCATGGGGGAAAAGAAGTTGCAGCGAAAGGCCGGTTGGTGACCGTCGAGTTGGCCAGTGTTGCATCTTGATCCACATCGGCAGACAACAGGCCGGACCGCGCCTGGCCGCAATCCTCTCCGTCATCGAAAGCTACCGCCGCATCAAGGTCCCGGTGCGCGACTACCTCGGAGACATCCTGCCCGGACTCGCCAATACATCCATCCAACGCCTCGCCGAACTTACACCTACCGCCTAGGCCGCCAACCATCTGTAATTTTCAACCGCGCGGCTGGAACAGACCTTACAGTCCATCACAGCCAAGCGCCGCTGAACAGATGTGGTTGCTCACACGCATACGAATCATCTCGCTTTTTCAGTACCGGTCTCAATGAGAAACGGGTTGAATTCGAATCTGAGTCCTTTCTGTTGCATTCAATTTCATCCAGAGAACCGCGTCGTCTCGGTCTATCGAATGAGACGCTCCGATGTGCACAGATCCGGTTGATTTTTGGAGATGGCCGTTGAGGTAGACATCCATGTTTCCAGACCAGTTTTCGATGAGGAATGCCGGATCAACCAAGGGCCTATCCGGGCTGGCTTCTATGGTTAAGAGGAGCGAAGATGGTTTTGCATCAGCCGGGCGGTGAATGACAAAGGCTCGTTGAGCAGGGTCATAGCTTGCACTCAGAACCTTAGTTCCGGTTGCCTTGATCGCAGGAGGAGAGAGCCACGACTTTGCCAAGGGGAGTAACTGCTGCGGTTGAAGCGACGTCAGGCCCGTCATCAGTAACTTTGTTTCTGTGTGGCTGGTTTTCTCATAGTCGTCCCAAGAGATATCGGACAGTGAGCTGTGGGACGTACGATCTGCGGCAACAGCCGGACGACCGCTTGAGGGGATTTGTGCCACGGGCCAATGATTCCACCATGCGAACATGGAGTAGCTTCTTTCACTGCTGTGCGAATGAAAATGTACGTTCTGGGATGGCACTACCTCGAACGGTTTTTGCTGCGATTTCAAATTAACTATCTGAATATTCGCATTCTTCGGGAGCTTTAGGCCATGGGGTCCCTTAGGATAGTCGAAAGACTGATCCGTTTTTGTGCCCCAGCTATAGGTGTGGGTCTCTCCTTGCATATTCTCCAATGTCAGAGCGTCTGGCTGAATATCATCTTCCGGCCTTTGGCCAGGCCCGTTAATTACGATCGTTTCCTGCCATTCGTAAGGAGT
>JAJZCA010000004.1 GCA_021798735.1 Acidobacteriota bacterium
TCGATCTCCAAGGGCAGCGGGCTCGCCTGCACAATCGCTTCTGCCGTTTCATACCGCTCGACATACGCTTCCAGGATTGGGTCGAGTATGTCATAGGGAGGCAGCGAATCGGTGTCCTGTTGACCGGGACGCAATTCCGCCGACGGCGGCTTGGTCAGTGTGTTTTCAGGGATGATTTCCCGGCAACGATTGGCATACCTGGCCAGCCGATAGACGCAGGTTTTATATACGTCTCCGATCACCGCCAAGGCACCCACCATATCTCCGTACAGGGTACTGTATCCGGTCGACATCTCCGATTTATTGCCCGTAGTTAAAACCAGCGCACCCAACTTGTTGGACAAAGCCATCAAGAGTGCCCCGCGAATTCGAGACTGGAGATTTTCTTCTGTAATGTCGGGAGAATAGCTTTTAAGCATGGGCCGCAGGGCCGTCAAATATTCCTGAAAGATATTGTTGATCGGAATCAATTCCCACTGGATTCCAAGGTTTTGTGTCAGATGCCGCGCATCGTCGATGGAACCCTGGGAGGAGTATTCGCTGGGCATGCCGACGCCAAGTACATTCTCCGCGCCCAGAGCTTCGGTCGCAATCGCCGCGACCAATGCCGAATCGATACCGCCGCTGAGCCCGACGATGGCCTTTGAAAACCCGCATTTGCGGACATAGTCCCGCGTGCCCAGCACCAGCGCATCATAGATGGCACTGTCCTCACAGTCTGCGGAATGCTGCATTGCCGCAGAAACAGAGGGGAGGTCTACGAAGAGCAGGTCCTCCGCAAACGACCGCGCCTGTGCGACGGTGGTTCCTTCCTCGTTCAGCACCAGACTACTTCCATCGAAGATCAGGGTGTCGTTGCCGCCCACCTGGTTCACCATGGCAACGGGAACACGATGCCGCCGGGCGATGGCAGCCAGCATCGCTCGACGCATCTCGCGCTTGTCGCGGTAGTAGGGTGAAGCCGATAGATTGACGATAAGAGTTGCGCCCTGATGCATCAGATTTTCGACCGGGTCTACTGGGTATAAACGTTGCGGCCAGAAATTCTTGTCGTTCCATGCATCTTCGCAAATCGTGATCGCAATCCGCTCCCCCGCGATTTCATACAGGGCCTGGCTCGCAGCCGGCGCGAAGTATCGTTGCTCATCGAACACGTCGTAATACGGCAACAGCATTTTCGACTGGATAAACTCAACCCTGCCATTGCCCAACACGATCGCAGAGTTCATGACACGCTTGCCGGAATCTGGTGATGCGGGGGTTGGGCATCCGCAGAGAACAGCAATAGGATGGTTTGCGGTGACCCGCTCTGCGATCTCCTCCAACGCCTGCTGCGCGCGAGCCAGGAACGATGTCTTTTCCAGCAGATCGGCGGGAGGATAGCCACAAACCGCCATCTCGGGAAAGATGACCAGGTCGACGCCTTGCCGCTGGCTGGCGACGCTTAACTCGACGATTTTGCGGACATTTCCGAGGAAATCTCCGATCGTCGGATTGATCTGCGCCAAGGCGAGCTTCACTGATCTAGTGTAACCAGCGGAGATGGCAGAAACAAATGGTGCAGCGTGAGTTGCATACAACTGGCGGAGGATGAGTTGAGGGCAAGTTCGATCGTCTAGGTTCCGGTACCACTGAGAACCACGCCCACGGTGCGGGTCATGATCTTGAGATCGAGCCAGAGGCTCCAATTGTCAATGTAGGCGGTGTCGAGCGAGATGTATTGATCGAACGAGGGATCCTGGCGCGCTTGCACCTGCCACAGACCCGTGATGCCGGGCAGCACTTCCAGACGGCGTAGATGGCGTAATTCGTAGAGTCGAACCTCACCCGCCAGCGGGGGCCGAGGACCAACGACGCTCATGTGACCAGCCAGCACATTGAAAAATTGCGGTAACTCATCGAGCGAATACTTGCGCAGAATCCGGCCAATCCTGGTAACCCGCGGATCGCCGGTCATCTTGAACAGGACACCATCCCGCTCATTCTTATCGTCGAACTGCTCCCGAAGGGTATCCGCGTTGACCACCATGGTGCGGAACTTCCAGCAGCGGAAGGTGCGTCCTTTTCTGCCAATGCGTTCGGCCCCGTACAAGATTGGTCCAGGAGAATCCCACCGTATCGCGACGATGATGAAAAGAATAAGTGGACTTAGAACGATCAAGGCCAGCGAAGAAACTAGAATGTCCAGGCCCCGTTTCATCAAGATCCCTGCCACTGGGATGCGATGGCGATGCAATGGCATGGTCGGAAATTGGCCGACGTATTCAATCGGCGCGCTCCAGGCCAATCCGTCATAGAGATCGGGAACGACGCGGACATCGACGCCCCATACGCTGGCCTGTGCGATGAGGCGCTTCACCACGCCACGCTCGCACGGTCCAGTCACGAAGATCTCATCGATGAAATGGCGACGGATCAGATCGCCCAGTTCGGACAGATTTCCCAGGATTTCCAGAGGTGGCTCTACTATCTGAGAATCCGGATAGAGATTCCCGATCTCGCCGCCTTCGTGTGCAACCTGAACAAATCCCTTGAACGTGAAACCCAGATGCCGGACTCGCTGCAAATGGCTGCGAATTGCTAATCCCAAAGAACCCGTCCCAATGACCAGAACATTTCTAGTGTCCAGTCCCTTTTCATATCGCTTGTACAAGGTCAAGCGCCATGCGGCCCGTCGCAAGCAAAGAAATAACGTGGTGCCAACCAAGGTGGCAATAACGACGGCGCGAGAAATGGCATCGGCGCGCCCGAAGTACAAGGCACCGGCCAGGATCAGACTCGCCGTAAAGCACGTCTGCACGGTCAGGCGCTGCTCTCGCAATCCACTGAATGCCTGCAACGGGCCATAGAGTCCGTGGGCACGGCTCACCAGAATCAGGATCAGCGAAAACCCTGCAAGGTACAGGAAGAGGGATGAAGGATTTGCAGCCAGCGGAGCGCGACTGTCGAAATATGAAAGAACATTCGTCTTGCGAAAATGGGTTGCAAACGTGGCAGCCACGACAACCGTAAGAATGTCGAGTGCCATCCACAGCAAGGTCACTGTGCGAGAGGGACTGCGGCCAGCGGGGCCGATTCCGCCCACCCGGGGGCGTATCTCGACAAAATTATCCGCACTTCGAGCCGGGAACCAATGACTTAGATCAGGGGAAGCCATTCTGTGTCTTCTCTACTTGCGTTTATGAGTCGCCACAACAGGCAGAAAGGAATGCTACGATCTCAAGAAGAAGTCGACAGGACAGGGCCATCTAGCAGTGGTCACTTGCCTGAATGCAAAGTACAAAATCAAGAAATTCAGTTTCGTCCCAAGACATCATGACCAGACTCAGCGAACTGCCTGTATCCAATTTTCCGGACTGTAACATGTCTCGGCTTTAAGCTTGGATGCCTCATGCTCACCATCTGTCGCCCAGCAGATTTTCAACTAGCGTTCCACAAATGGTAGATGGTCAGTGGAGAGATTGCAACGAAAATTACGACGTCACGAAAACGAAGGTACCTCGGCGTAAGCGTATTCTGGAAAACAGGTTTAAGGAACCGGGGGGCTGGATCCGGGCTTTTATTTCCACAGCGCTGGATTGGGAAGCGTGCGCTCGTCCAATCGCAGGAATTCCTGCAAAACCGGGTCCGTGGTCTTGCGAAGCTCTTCGACCGAACCGAAAAACTCCGCCTTTCCCTCGTGCAAAAACAAAGTGCGGTCAGCCAGCTTTTCGGCGATCTGCATATCATGGGTCACAACGATACTGGTCAGATGCAGTTGAACTTTTACTTTCTGGATCAAGTTTCCCATCAAGTGCGCCATCAGAGGGTCGACCATCGTCGTGGGTTCGTCGTACAGAATGGCCTCGGGCTGCGCCGCCAGTGCCCGTCCAATCGCAACAGCGCGACGCATGCCGGTAGAGAGATCCGACGGCAGGCCTTGCGCCATTTCGCTGACACCGACCATCCCCAGCAAGCCATTCACGATTTGATCGATCTGGTCCTCGCTCAACTCTCCGCGCTGCCTCAGGGGAAAGGCAACGTTCTCGAATACGGTCAACGAATCGAACAATGCGCCGCTTTGGAAAACCATGGTCACATCGCGCCGAATCGACTGCATCTGTTCCTCTGTAAAGTCGGTAACGTCCTTCCCTTTGACCACGATGCTACCGGAATCGGGCTTGAGAAATCCCATGATGATTTCCAGCGACACCGACTTCCCAACGCCGCTTCGCCCGATAATGCAAAGCGTTTCCCCAGGAAGCACGAAGAAGCTGACGTCATCGAGCACAACGTTGTCGCCAAACCGTTTGCAGACATGTTCGAAGGCGATGAAAGGCTGGACCGGCGTGGATGTGCGATCTCCCATTCCTTTGAAGATAGCTGAAGTTGGCGTGGCTTGCTTCGAATTGTCTGCCGAGGATCACTTGACTCGCAGATGCTGGGCCTGCAGCCAGTCCTCTGGCACATTGATATTGAAGAACCATTCGCTGGGGTTGAGCGAGGGCTTCAGGGCAGCCGCGAAACTCGTTGCATCCCACAGTTCGATGCGAGGCGCAGGACCTTTCGGCAGAACCGCCGGCCCTGCATCGGGATTGTTTGCCGCCTCGCGAAGAGCCGTCATCACCTTGAACTTTCCTGCTTCAAGCGATCTGCGAAGACCCGGGGCAAGTGTCCGGTGGTACAGTCCGCAGAGCGGTTGCGGCAGCCCTCCCAATTGAGGGAGAACGCAGGCGACTGAACCCAACGACGAAGAGCGTGCAGAGGCTTTGTTCGCTTCTACCGGATAGACGCAAGCTGCAAGCGCTTGTAACACCTCCACCGGGAGAAAAGGTAGATCGACAGCGAGGAAAATATTCCAATCGGTCGTCGCATGTTCCAGCGCGGCCACAATTCCACCCAGGGGACCGCTGCCTGGGATCGCATCTGGAATTACGGTTTCCGCGCCCGGCAAATCGTCACGATCGGCACAGATTGAAACCGTGTTGCAGATGCGTTGGAGGCGGCCGATTGCGTGATCAAGCAGCGTCTGGCCGTTCCCTTCACTCGGCCAAGGCAACAGCGCCTTGTCCTGGCCCAGCCGCGAACTGCGACCGCCTGCCAGCACAAATCCTGAGATTTCCGCGCGAACACTCGTCGTCAAATTACCAGGATCGCCACCCGTTGGCGAGCCTCGCTGCACTACTTCTCTCCGCCGAGTTTCTCAAAGAAGCGGATCAGAGCCTCAATGCCGCGATGAAAATTGGCAATACAAAACTTCTCGTTGGGAGCGTGCAGATTGTCGTCCGGCAACCCGAAACCCATCATGACAGAGGGAATTTTCAGACTGCGTTCGAAGTCGCCGACGATCGGAATGGAGCCGCCGGAACGAATGAAGACTGTGTCCTTTTTAAAGACATCGTGCAACGCGGCGGTTGCGGCTTTTACGTATGGATTGTTCACGCCGATGACGATCGCATCGCCCGAATGGATCAGTCGAACATCGAGCGAAATTCCTTTGGGACAAATGGACTCCACATACCGTTTGTAGAGCTCAAAAATCTTCTGCGGCTCCATGTCGGGAACCAGTCGCAGCGATACCTTCGCCAAAGCCTTCGCAGGAATCACAGTCTTGGCGCCATCCCCAACAAATCCACCGGGCATGCCATGAATTTCGAGCGTGGGACGCGCCCAAAGACGCTCTAAGACTGAATATTCTTCTTCCCCGGTCAAGGCGGAAGAGCCGACTTCTTTCTGTTGGAACTCGGTTTCGCTAAAAGGCAGAGACTGCCAGGCTTTCAGTTCTGCCGCCGACGGTGGCACAACATTGTCGTACACGCCAGGGATCAAGATGTGCCCGCGGGCGTCTTTCAACTGCGACAGGACCTGGCACAGCGCGAAAAATGGATTGGGAGCGGCGCCGCCGTACATTCCAGAATGCAGGTCGGTGGCTGCTCCGCGAGCCTCGATCTCGGTGTAGATCATGCCTCGCAATCCAACACATAGCGTGGGCAAATCCGGCGCAAACATTTCCGTGTCGGAAATCAGGGCGAAGTCCGCCCGCAAGCGCTCCGGATGCTCGCGGACAAACTGGGCAATCCCTTCGCCGCCCACCTCTTCCTCGCCTTCCAGAATGATGCGAACATTCAGCGGCAATTTTCCCTGATGGACATGCAGCATGCTTTCCAGCGCCTTGACGTGCATGTACATTTGGCCCTTGTCATCCACCGCCCCGCGCGCATAGATATTGCCATTGCGCTCGGTCGGTTCGAAGGGCGGGCTGATCCACTCCTCCAATGGGTCAGGCGGCTGCACATCGTAATGGCCATAGCAAAGGCAGGTCGCCTTCCCCTTGGCATGCAGCCAGTCTGCATACACCATTGGATGACCGGACGTTTCAATGACCTCAACATGTTCTAGACCGATCCGGTGTAGTTCTGCAGCCAGGACCTCCGCTGCCTGGCGAACATCGCCACGATGTTCGGGCAACGTAGAGATGGACGGGATCCGCAGCAAATCCTTCAGCTCGGCAAGAAAACGGCTTTGATTCTCGCGTGCAAATTGGAGAGCTTCGGTGGGCATAAGCATACCTCAGAATGTGAAGATGCAGGATGATGCGTGTTTCAGTATCGAGCCATTGTGGGGTCGGCGGCGCGGGCCCAGGCTTCAATTCCACCTGCCAGCGACTGCGCCTGGTTGAAACCTTGCTCGCGAAGCCAAAGTACCACACTGAGCGAACGCATACCATGATGGCAATAGACGACGATGTGCGCATCCGGATCCAGTTCCTGATGGGCACGCGACGGCATCTCTCCCATGGGGATGAGCCGGGCACCCGGCAGGACACAAAGCTGTGCCTCCCACGGCTCACGCACATCCAACAAACAAAAGGATTCCGCATCAGGTTGGGAGGGAGCGTCTTTTAGTTTTTCCTGAAGATCCGGGATCGAAATTTCATGTTCCATAGTCGATTCCAGAATACCTTGTGGAACCAGATCGTGGGTTCAGCGCTTGACAAGCTTAGGCGGCAAACGGCAAACCGGGCTCCATGGTACAAACAGGACAGGATAGGCACACTGGAACCGCTGCCTTGAAAGAGTCATGACGGCCTATTTCGGCTCCGAATGAAACAGCATACCTTATGAGTCAAAGAGTTCTTATTGTCGAAGATGAACCCAACGCCCGCATGGGTCTGGCGGAGCTGATCTCAGGCTGGGGATACGACACGAACGTGGCTGAAGACGGCCTGGAGGCGCTGGATCGCATCCAGGCCTGGCACCCGACGATTCTTGTGTCCGATTTGAAAATGCCGCGCATGGATGGACTCGCTTTGCTGTCGCATTTGGCCAGGCAGCCAGACAAGCTGGCCGTAATTATGCTGACCGCCCAGGGCAGTATAGAAAGCGCTGTGGAGTCGATGAAGCTGGGTGCCTTCGATTACATCCAGAAGCCTATCGACCCGATTCGACTGAAACGACTGTTGGCCAGCGCCGGTTCGCAGCAACAGGCGGAACGAGAAATCGAGAATGTTCGTCGCAAAGTGCAGGAGACCGGTGTACTGGGATCCCTGGTTGGAAAATCTGCTCCGATGCAGGAGATTTTTCGATTGATTGAGCGGATCGCACCCAACAACGTCTCCGTCTTGATTACGGGAGAGAGCGGCACGGGCAAAGAAGTGGTTGCGCGAACCCTGCACGAACTCAGCGGACGGAGCAGCAAGCCGTTCATTGCGGTAAATTGTGCAGCCATTCCGGAAACCCTGATAGAAAGCGAAATCTTCGGCCATGAACGTGGGGCTTTCACCGGAGCGGTGGAACGTCGCGCCGGCTGTTTTGAGCTGGCGGAAGAAGGCACGTTGTTGCTAGACGAGATTGGCGAAATGCCCATCGCAACCCAGGCCAAGCTGCTGCGCGTGCTGGAGGATCGGACCTTGCGGCGTTTGGGCAGCAAGGTGGAGACGCCGATCAATGTCCGGGTGCTTGCGGCCACCAATAAGGACCCGGCAACCGCTATCGCGGAGGGGCATTTGCGCAACGACCTATACTACCGGCTGAACGTCTTCAACATTGAAATGCCGCCTCTTCGCGCGCATCGCGAAGACATTCCGTTGATTGCCGATGCGCTGATTCGCACCATGAATGAGCGCCATGGCTGCCAGGTAACCGGAATTGAACCTACCCTGTTGCACGAATTCGAATCTTACAACTGGCCAGGAAATGTCCGCGAACTCCGCAATGTGCTGGAACGAGCGGTGGTGCTGTGCGGTAGTGGAATCCTCGGCCATCAACATTTACCTCCCGGTTTTGGCGTGGCGCACATCTCAGCCGTATTCGATTCCGATCAGGTCCAGATGCCCGTCGGCACCACCGTCGACGAGGCGGAGAAGCGGCTGATCCTTCGCACGCTGGAGTCGACCAGAAACAATAAAACACGCGCGGCGGAAATCCTTGGTATCAGCCTGAAAACGCTGCACAATAAACTGAAGGAATACGGAGGTTCGGCGGAGAGCAGCGACTGAAGGCCGGCGATCTCGCGGCCGCCCGAAAGCGACGAAGTTGCACCGCAAAACTAAGCGCCGGGGCAAAACCGCAGCCGCATCCCCGGGAAACGAATCCGCATTGCAGCATCCGCCATGAGAATCCGCCTCAAGCTCGTACTGGCAATCACCGTGATGGTATCCGCCATGGTGATCTTGCTGTCTGCTCTATATCTGTCGCAATTGTTGTCGGAGCGAATCCAACAGAGCTATCGGCATACCGATATCGCCGCGCTTCAGGTGATGCTGGCCGCACGAGCGGCCATTGAGCACGGCATAGCGCACGTAGCGTTGCCCCCCAACGATCCGAATGCCCTGAATGATGCCGTCGCCCAGGCATTGCGCAACGACGCTGCGCTCCGTCTGATGTTGAGCTCGTTCATCCGCTATGAACCGACCATTTACGACATTAATATCGCGGGAAACGATGGAAACATTCTGCTGAGCACCGACCCGCTGTATCAAGGTCATGCCATGCCGCATCAGCCAAGCTTTGTTTCGTTGCAACAGCAAACCGCATGGCAAAAATTTCGCATCGTCTTTGGGACTCCCGCCGTCTATGCCGTCGATGCCCGGCTGGATCGCAATCACGCTCCCTTCCTTACCGTCCGCGTAGGCGTGAGGACAACCTTTCTTCGCAGCCAGTTGGCTCCCTGGTTGCAAGCGGAATTTATCATCGTGGTTCTTTCCGTGCTTCTCACCATCGTTCTGGCGGCATTGCTTTCAAATATGGCACTGCACCCCTTGCAGGTGATCAGCGATCGGCTCGATCAATTCATGCTGGTAGAACCCCAGCCGGTCTCAGGATCGGGGCTACTGCTGGCTAAGTCGGATGAAATCTCGCGTGTATCCAGCAAGATTGAACGCATCGGTCAGCGGATGCGGAGCGTTGAGGAAGTCTTCACGGCACTGAAAGAAAACTTGGATCAGGTGCTGGAGAACCTGCAAGACGGCGTGATGCTGTTCACGCAGGATGCGCGCGTGGTGATGGTCAGCGACTCTGTGGAGCACTTTCTGGGTATGACCCGGCAACAAATGCTGGGCGTCGAGCTGCACGACATCTTCGACCGCCAGTCCACGCTCGGCCAGGTAGTGCGCCGTGCCTTCAATGCACGGGTGATGCTGATGCAGGAAGAAGTCGTCACAGAAACGGGGCGGCGGATTCAGGTCTCTCTCGACTTCATCCATAGCGAAGATCCCACGACGCCCTCCGACACGTTGGGAGCATTGTTGACGCTGCACGATAGCGAATCCATGCGGAAGATTGAGAACGAGCTGGAAGTTTCACGGCGTCTGGCAGACCTTGGAAGACTCACCTCCGGTGTAGGCCACGAGGTAAAAAATCCCATCAACGCGATCGTTGTGCATCTGGAGCTGTTGCGCGAAAAACTGGCGCGAAACGATAGCAGCGCCGAGCGTCACGTGGACGTGATCCACAATGAAATCCGGCGTCTCGATCGAGTGGTGCAGACCTTGATCGACTTTTCCCGTCCTGTGGAACTGGACCTGGCCATGCACGATCTGCGCTCCATCGTTACTTCAGTAATCACGCTGGCCGAGCCAGACCTGGCGCAACGGTCCGTCAAAGTAGTCAGCGTTATGCCGGGCTCTCCGGTCAATGTCCGCGTGGATGCGGATATGATTCAGCAGGCTCTGCTGAACGTAATCCTGAATGGCGCGCAAGCCATGGCAGACGGCGGCGAGTTGCATGTAGAACTGCGGCAGCACGGGCACGAAGCGAGTCTGCGTATCCGCGACCAGGGTTGTGGAATTCCGCGCGAAATTCTTAGCCGCATCTTCAATCTTTACTTTACGACGAAGCGGGATGGAACCGGCATTGGCCTGGCAATGACCTATCGTATACTGCAACTCCACAACGGCTCAGTTCAAGTAGAATCTGAGGTGGACGTTGGCACGCAGTTCACCCTCCGGCTTCCTGTGACTTCCCTGCCGGAAGCAAAATCGATGCTTAGCACAAGTGCCGGCTAGGTTGACAAGTGCATCGCGGGTTGATCGACGTAGAAATGAAGATTGACGCGTCGAAGAAATGCAGGGGAAGAATGCGGTATTGGCGCTTATTTTTTGTTTCATTTCTGCTGACGTTTTCGATTGCTGGCTGCCGTCGCAAGCCACAGCGAGCACTGCCTCCGCCGCACGCCCAGGCTCCCGTTGTAAATACCATGCCCGCCATGCCGCCGCTTACGCTGGCGCCCGTGAAACTAGCCGAGTCCCAGCCAACCACTCCAGCCGCACCGCAGCCTGCTGCTGCGCCGCCCAAGAAACACAGAGCAAAAGTCCGCCGCCACCGCGTCACGCCCAAGGGTGAGCCCGAGCCTGCGGCGGCGGCGGAGACACACCCGGCAACGACTGGCGATGCTGCCGGTGGAGCAGCTTCGGCTGCGCCTGGGACCGCCCTCATCGGGCAGCTCTCCGCCGATGATTCGACTGCAACGCCAACAGAGACAGCGCAGGCAAAACATCTCATCGACGCCACGGCGCTCCGGATGGAGAAGGTCTCAAAGCAGCGGCAGGCGGAACATAAGGACGCAGTTGCACAAATCAATTCTTTTCTGGTGCAGGCCCGACAGGCCTTGAGCATGAACGATGTGGTGGGCGCTCAGACGCTGGCGAACAAGGCAAAAATCCTTGTCGACGAGTTGTCCAAGTAGCTGCGGGGATCTTTGCACACGCGCCTTCGAAGAGCTTATCGCTCGCCCCACTTCAACTTGGCTCGCAAGACATCGAAGAAGCTGTTGCCACTCCTGCGAATCAGGCGGATCGTAGAGCGGGAACGGCAACAGTGCAGCTCGTCTCCGAGCCTCAACTCGACTGCTTCCTGCCCGTCGACAGTAAGGTAGATCTGCTCCGGGATTCCTTCGACGCTGAGCGTAAGCTTGGCGTCTCCGCGCACCACCAGCGGCCGAACCGTCAGTTGGTGCGGACAGACAGCGGTGATAATCATGCCGTCGATGTCGGGAGCCAGAATGGGGCCGTTGGCAGCGAGGTTATAGGCCGTAGAACCGGTTGGCGTCGCTACAATCACTCCATCGGCACTAAACTGTGCCACCGTCTGATCGCCGGCCTTGACCAGAATGCTGACCATGCGCGCAATGGTGCCCTTGGTAATGACCACGTCATTCAGCGCTTCAAACTCGTGGTGGACCAGGCCGGCGCGGCGAACCTCGGCGTGCAACATGGCGCGCTCATCAATCACGCAACCGCTCCGGCGCCAAGATTCCAACGTGGTGAATAACTCATCCAGCGGCACCTCCGCCAGAAAACCCAGCGACCCCAGGTTGACGCTGAGAATCGGCGTTTGCGTACGCGCGAATGCTCTGGCCGCAGCAAGCAATGTTCCATCTCCGCCCAGGACAATCACCAATTCCGGCTTATGCTCATGCATCAAGTGCCGGGGCACCACGTCTACTGAGCCTAGGTACCCGGCGCTCATTGGGTCCAGGATGGAAGCGTAGCCGTGTTGCTTCAGCCAGACCGTCAACTCCGGCAAAATCGTCGCCAGTTCCGGTTTTTGCGGCTTGGAAATGATTGCGATCGATCGCATGCGTTCTCCCTTAGAACCGAGCGTATATCAGAAACTCCCGATTTCCGTCTCCGCCACGGATGGGCGAATCCATGACCCTTGTCTCTAAAGCCCGATGGGCTTCCAGAGTTTCCAGCACCCTGGCAACGGCACGCTGATGCGCGGCGGAACTATGGACGATTCCGCCCCTGCCGACAAACTCCTTGCCCGCCTCAAACTGAGGCTTGGCCAGGATGACTGCCTCCCGGCTGTGGTCATCCGAAACACTCACATCCGCAGGAAACGCTGCGGCAATCGCCGCAGGCAGGACCAACGATGCCGCAATAAACGAGACATCGACGGCCAAGAAGTCAATTTCGGCTGGCAGCATGCCCGCCGTTAGGCGACGGGCATTGGTGCGTTCTATCAGCAACAGGCGCGGATCGAGGCGGAGCTTTTCTGCCAACTGTCCTTGGCCGCTGTCGATCCCGACGACGCGAGCGGCTCCGCGCTGCAGCAGACAATCGGTGAACCCGCCGGTGGAAATGCCAATGTCCAAGCAAGAGCGTCCGGATATATTGATTTGCCAGGCGTCGAGCGCTGCCGCCAGCTTCACTCCGCCACGACTTACGTACGGAAGGTCTTCCTCCAGCGCCTCGATCATCTGCTGGGAGTCGACGAGAAAGCCCGCCTTGGTGATAACGACGCCATCCACCGCAATATGGCCTGCGGAGATTCTCTCCTGTGCGCGTGTTCGCGACGACGCAATGCCCTGCCCAACCAGCAGCTTATCGAGACGAAGCTTCATCCATGCACCGTTATCAGTCGAGCCGATAGTTCACGGTTCTTGCCAGCTTGCATGTTGTGAGGATCAGGAACCTGTCAGGTAGACCTCGATACCATTTCCGGTGAGCGGTAAACTTGTATCGATGGTATCGTCCACCGTCTGAATGATCGTCAGCATATTTGTGTCCGGGGACACCACATACACCTTACCGGTGGGAGTCCCGACGGTGGCGGCGATCGACATGGGATGAACGATGCAAAGAACATTGGGGTCGCCGGACGTGCAGGGCTCCTGAGGTAACGGAATGGTCTTGGTGACAGTGTTACTGGTTAAACTGACAACACTCACGGTTCCATCTCCGCGATTGGCAACGTAAGCGCGGGTTCCATCCTGGAGAATGGAGACGGAAGACGGGTTGCTGCCGACTGGCACGGTGGCAATAATCTGGCCAAAGTTGGGACTGTCATTGCCGTAGACGTCCTCACTTATATTGATCAACGTGAGCGTATTCGAGCCTGAGTTCGCGACGGCCAGGATCGATCCTGTATTGTAAATCGCCGCCCAGACGGGTCCTTGTCCAACAGAAATCTGACCCGCCGGTGCATTCGGCTGGTTATGGATCAGATTCTGACTTGTATCGATCTGGTTCTGCTGGCTATCGATCACTGAAACCGTGCCGCTGTCCTGGTTCAGGATGAAAACTCGCCGGTTGTCGTTGCTCATCACGCCATAGACCGGACAAAACCCTAGGGCTAAATTGGAAGAGGGCGTGTTGGTCGTGGTTTCAATTCCGGTGGCGACACCAGGAGAATTGGAACCTGGACAACTCTCAGCGGGAAGTGCCTGGCTATCGTCGTAGCTGATGGCATAGATACGCTGGGCGCTCGCGTTGCCGACCAAGTTGGCAGGATATTGCCGTGCCGATGGATTCCGCGCATCGATGAGCGGAATTTCCAGAAAACCGGATGGCGAAGTCGCGCCATTCGCCGTCTTCATCACTTCGACGGAGCCTCGTCCAGTCTGCGCGACATACAGATAATTTCTGGTCGATATCATGGTGCCGGGATCAGCATCGGCAAGCAGCGTACTCGAATACACGTTATGACTTTCCACCGTGGTGGAGACGCTGAAGTTCGTGATCGTACCATCTGCGTTGGTGTTGTAAACAATTCCCCCGCTGCCGTTGCTGTTGGCCGCCAGTCCTATCCACCGCGGTCCATTGCCAAGATTCACTCGAATCGCCAGGGAGTCTCCTGAGAAATCTACCAGCGATCCCGATCCGGGCACGGTGCTGCCGGCGCAAATCAGATCGATGGTCGGAGCAGAGACATTGGTTTTGTTGCCGCAGGTGGTTACAATCGCGTATTTGGTCGGTTGCGCCGAAGGTTGAACCGGAGGCACGCTGGTAACCACCGGACGGTAAATATCTCCGCAGCCCAGCATGAAGGCGAATATCAGACTCGATCCCAATAATTCCCAGGGCCTTCTTCGCCCAAAAACTGACAACACTCGTGAATACCCCATGGTTTCCAACAATCAATTGAAGCTGTCACTGATTGTAAATCAGTGCCGATGTTTTCGCGGGCTGGAGTCCAGCTTTCCTGCGGGCCGTGGAGTGGCGACTCCAGCGGACCAATTCCACCCGATCCATAGACCTGCGAATCAGTGCAGGTGCAGGCGCCAAAGAGTGTAGCTTCCCATCTCGTGCAGGTATCGCTCCGCAATCTCGATCTGACTAACGGATTTGCCTGCTTCTCGCGGCGAAAGCAAAACATGCAACCCCTGGGCCCGGCATAATTCACGAATGCGAAACATGTGGGTTCCATCACTGACAACCAGAATGGTTCGCAGATGATTCTCCCGGGCAATCGCGGCCAGTCTATCCACGGACTCCTCGGTATCGCTACTGTTGGTTTCCGCAATGATGCTGCGATCAGGCACGCCATGGGTAAGAAAGAAATCGCGGCCCACAGCACCCTCGCTCAATTGCGGATCGTATTGCGATCCAGCGCCGCCGCCAAGAGAAATCAGCAAGGGGGCCAATCCGCGCTCGTATAGATCGAGTGCGTGTTCCAATCGAGCATGCAAGACTGGCGAAGGCCGCCCGTTGTATGCGGCAGCGCCAAACACCGCAATGGCATCGGCAGGGAGGGTCTGGATGATGTAGGAGGTGTCCCGTATTTCGAGGAAGAGCCACCAGAACCACACGAAGCAAACCAGCAGCGCGACGGCGAGAATTCTTCGCAGAATCCGGCCAACGATGCCGCGGGTTTTTCTGGGCCCCGAACTATACTCGTCCTCCCAGTCGCGTTCTTCGGCTTCGATATCTCGCATCGCTCGATGCACCGTTATTGCAGCGCGAAAGCAATCTCGTGCGTTGGAATTGCGCCCTCGCGCAGAATCTGCCAGGTTCCTGGTCCAGCAGATAAATCGACAATTGTCGTCGGAAGGCTTCTTCCGGTTGGGCCACCGTCAACGATCAAAGGAAGCCGATCGCCAAGCTGATCTCGAACTCCTATGGCATGGGTGCATTCGGGAGCGCCAAATGCGTTGGCGGAGGTCGCCGTGACCGGCAGACCCAGCATTCGCACCACCGCTCGCGGAATCGCAGCGTCCGGAACTCGCAACGCAACGTTTCCAGTATTCGCTGTGACTCGCAGCGGCAACCGAGTTCCCGCGCGCACAATCACGGTCAGCGGCCCGGGCCAAAAGCGCTCGGCAAGACGGTCAAATTGGGAGTCGAGGTTTCGCGCAATTTCATACGCCTGGGCGACATCGGCCAGCAGCAACGATAGCGGCTTGTGCCGCAGACGCATCTTGATGTCATAGATCAGTTCAACTGCGTGCAGGTTTACCGGATCCACGGCCAGGCCGTAAAACGTATCTGTCGGCAAGCCGACGACACTACCCGCTCGCAGGCAGCGCACAATGTACTCGATCTTTTCCGGCTCCGGCTCATCCGGCTGCACGCGCAGTATTTCCGCTGACAAACTATTTCTCCACGTCTGCGAGTTGAGCTCGAAGAGTTTGAAGACTGAAAATATTTTCGAGCTTGATCCATGATACCCGTTCGTAGAAGCTGCAACGGTCCGAATATCGTCGCGGATCCGAAAGACCCGTATCGCGGGCGTAAAATCGCGAGGTATGCCGGACTCTGTGTCCTCCACTTCCGTCGAAACGATCCGCAGCCGCCAGAATGCGCGGCTGAAAGACCTGCGGCAGCGTTTGCTGCATCCAGGCATCGGCGCGGACAGGCTAGTTGCCATCGAAGGGGATCATCTTATTGAGGAAGCCCAGCGCAGCGGACTAGGATTCGATGCCGTGTTTCTGCGGGAAGACCGCATCTTGAAAAGAGAGTGGCACTTTCTTGGCCATGTACATGTAAAGGTTTTCGCCGTCGCCACGGACGCATTCGACCATGCCTGCGTCACTGAATCTCCCCAGGGAATCGCCGCGTTGGTGAAAGCTCCCGAATGGACGCTGGAATCGCTGCTGACCGCAGAACAGCCTCGGCTTGTTATCCTGGCAGGGCTGCAGGATCCTGGCAATGTGGGCACCATTATTCGTTCGGCCGAAGCCTTTGGGGCCTCCGGAGTTCTGCTGACGGCTGGAAGCGTCAGCCCGTGGAACCAGAAAGCGCTGCGTGCTTCGGCGGGATCGAGCTTTCGGCTTCCGGTTGTTTCTCTGGCCGATGTCTCGCGGCTACGCCGTCTGGCTGAAAAACAAATTCCCACATACGCATGCGTTGCTGACAGTGGAACTTCCATCTTCGAGGCCGACCTGCGCGGACCCATCGCGTTTGTCATCGGGAATGAAGGCGCGGGAATTACAGATGAGATTTTGTCCTTCTGCCAGAAAAGTCTCCATGTCCCGTGTCCCGGAGACGTGGAGTCTCTGAATGCCGCCATTGCCGCGTCGATTCTGCTGTATGAGGCATCGCGCCAACGCAGCGGCACATCCCTCCAAGGCAAGCCATGAGCCTCTTCGACGCACTGCCTGGCGAGCCCGCATACTCAAAGGATGCGCCGACCGATCTGCGCCAGCGCCCATTGGCAGAACGGATGCGTCCACGCACGCTCGATGAATTCGTCGGCCAGGAGCACCTGCTTGCGCCCGGAAAAGCGCTGCGCCTGCAGTTGGAAACCGACGACACCACATCGATGATTTTGTGGGGACCGCCGGGAGTGGGAAAAACGACGCTGGCCAAGATCATCGCGCACACGACGAAAGCCACGTTCATCGAGTTTTCCGCGGTCGTCAGCGGAATTAAAGAGATCAAGCAGGTAATGGCGGAAGCCGACCAGGCAGCTTCTGCCGGCATGCGCACCATTTTATTTATCGACGAGATTCACCGCTTCAACCGCAGCCAGCAGGATGCGTTTTTGCCATACGTAGAGCGGGGAGCCATCCGGTTGATTGGTGCCACCACGGAGAATCCCTCCTTTGAGCTGAATGCCGCCCTGCTGTCTCGCTGCCGCGTCTACGTGCTGGAAGCGCTGAGCGATGAACAAATTGTCGCGCTGTTGCAGAGGGCGCTCATAGATAAAGAGCGAGGTCTCGGCGGATTCGGAATCACGTCGCCGGAAGATGCCTTTAACGTAATTGCCGGATATTCGAACGGCGACGTTCGGCGCGCTTACAACGTATTGGAAGCGGCGGTCCGGTTGGCCGCGAGTGCGGGGCAGTCGAGTCTGGATGGCCATCTGATCGCCGATGCCGTGCAACAGAAAACGCTGCTCTACGACAAGAGTGGCGAGGAACATTACAACCTGATTTCCGCGCTGCATAAATCCATTCGCAACAGCGATCCGGATGCAGCGCTGTACTGGCTGGCACGCATGTTGCGCTCCGGCGAAGATCCGATGTACCTGGCGCGCCGGCTGGTGCGCATGGCATCCGAAGACATTGGCCTGGCCGCTCCGGAAGCTCTGAACCTGACGCTCTCCGCGCGCGATTCGATGGACTTTCTCGGCAGCCCGGAGGGCGATCTGGCTCTGGCCCAGGCGGCTGTCTATCTCGCGCTCGCACCCAAGTCGAACGCACTGTACACCGCCTATGGCGCGGTCACCCGCGACGTGGAACAAACGCGCGCCGAGCCAGTGCCACTGCATCTGCGCAACGCGCCCACGCGGCTGATGGAGGCGCTTGATTATGGCAAGGGATATCGCTATGCGCACGATGAGAGAGGCGCCGTCTCCGATATGGATTGCCTGCCGCCGGGCTTGATTGGACGTAAGTACTATCAGCCGACCGATCGCGGCCGCGAGAAGATGCTGCAACAGCGTATGGAAGAGATCGAGCAGTTGCGCAAGCAGAATCGCAAATAGGGTCGCGGAGTCATTCTGAACGGAGTGAAGAATCCAGAAGGTGCCGTTTGCCTCGACTCAGCCGTGATTCTCTGGATTCCTCGGTCACCGGGGCGACCTCGGAATGACGAGCAAGATTTTTTACTGCTTGGCTTGCATTTGCTTTAGCGCGTCCAACACTATTCCAGTCGTCAGTACCTCGGGCAGCAACGTGGGCGCGGATTGCGGTCCACCCGAATAAAGCACATACGTGGGGACACCGCTGCGCCCCAACTGCGCAAGCGCTGCGGTGATCGTGTCGTCGTGGTTGGTCCAATCGGCGCGCATCATCACCACGCCGCGTTTGCGGAAAGCCTCTTCGACATCGGGCCGGTCCAGCACCACGCGCTCATTCACCTGGCAACTCAGGCACCACGCAGCGGAGAAGTCCACGAAAACAGGCTTGCCCTGTCTACTCTCAGCAGCCAGCCACTGCGGGCTGAAGGGCTGCCACGCTGACGATTGTAGCGAGGTCTCGGTAGTACCTCTTCTCGCTGGAAGTTCTTTTGCTACGAGGCTCGGCAACGCAATTGCCGCAACCAGCAGAAGTATTGCGAACATTGTAGAGGCCCATTTCGCCGGCCAATGTCCCAGTACCCATCCCGCGATCGCAGTCAACAACAACCCTGCAAGCAACGCCGCCACGCCATTGCTGCCCGCCACCTGGGCAAACACCCATACCATCCAGATCACCGCAACAAAGATGGGAATCGACACGGCTTGCTTCAGATATTCCATCCACGCGCCAGGTTTCGGCAGCAGGCGTATCCAAGCGGGCTGCAATGTAAGCAGAACGTAGGGTGCTGCCAGACCCAGCGCCAGCAGCGTAAACACAGCGAAGGTAATGACCGCGCTTTGGCTCAGCGCGAAGCCAATCGCCGCTCCCATGAACGGCGCTGTACACGGGGTGGCGACAACTGTTGCTAAAACGCCAGTAAAGAAGCTGCCGCTGTAGCCGCTGCGCTGCGCCAGTTCGCCACCCACGCTGGTGACGGAAAGACCAACTTCAAACATTCCCGCCAAGCTGAGTCCAAGAAAGAAAAATAACAGCGCCATGCAAGCGACGAAGTATGGCGACTGAAATTGAAAGCCCCAGCCGAGATGATGACCGCCCGCCCGCAACAACAATAGCAGCGCGACAATCGCCCAGAACGACACTAGAATTCCCAGTGCGTACATGGCCCCGTGCGCCCGCAATCGCTTGCGCTCATGCCCCGAAGATTGCACCAGCGACAGCCCTTTAATGAACAGCACTGGAAAGACGCACGGCATCAGGTTCAAGATCAGTCCGCCCAGAAAGGCAAGCCCCAGCACGCGCAGAAGCCCTCCGCCAGGTGTCGTAACCGTCACGCGCTGTACGGCATATCCGGTGGTGACCGGCGACGTGAATTGATAGGCCGTGCCATCGGGAAACTTCAGCAGTCCATGAAGCTGTGCGGGGACATGCTGCAACCCCTGCGCTTTTTTGACCGTGATCCACAGGCCGTCGGGCTGGGACTGGACGGTTTGCGGCGCGGCGTTGGCAATCAAGTTCTGGTCATACGGATAGAACTCCGCACTGGCCACACTCTTGCCTGTGAGACGGATGACAAATGCAGTCTTCGTTTGTTGCACCTGTACGAACACGCCCAACGGCAGTGTGCGCGGCAACGCTCGCTCGGCAGCGAGAAAGAGCGTCCCCATGCCTAGATCGGGCGCGCCCGGTTGGCTGGCCACGGAAACCGAATGCTCCAGCTCTGCTTTGCCGGGAATGCAGACAGTGCTGCAAACCAGAAAATGCAGATGGCCGCGCAGAATTGCTTTCGTGCCTGGTCGAAGGCCACTGTCGGCACGCATGGGAACGGGCAGCAGCACCTCATTCTCATAGCCGAAATCCATCAACGGTCCCAGCGGCAACCGCTCGGGCGCGGGAAATTGCAGATCGCCCGCAGTAATTCCAGCAGGAAGTTGCCAATCCACGCGCGGCGGCTCTCCGGCATCGCCGGCGTTGATCCAATAAATGTGCCAACCTGGGTCCAGCACAAAATGGAGGCCGGCTAGAAAATCTCGATTCGGAGCGATGGCGTTCGTTTCCGTGACCAATTCGACGGTCAGATGCGTGGCCCGTACCGGTTGACCAAAGCTGTAGCCGCAGAGGAGCAGGAGACCCGTAAGCACCGCCAGCAAAAGCGACGATTTATGATGCAGGCGCGTCGATTTCTCCATAACCTTCGAACTGCGATTCAATTTCAATGTCCACCCTTCTCCGCTGTCCAGCGTAGATGCTCTTTGAAGATGCATCGATCCGCCACCACTTTGATCCCGTTCGCTTCTGCATGCGCAATCGCTTCCGGATGCATGACGCCTTCCTGCAGCCATAGAAACTTGGCGCCGATGGCGATGGTTTCCTCGACGATCTTCGGCACAAATTCCGACGCACGAAACACGTCGACCAGGTCCACGGGAAACGGAATTTCCGGGAGCGTTGGATAGCAGTCCTCGCCCAGCACGCTGGTCAACATGGGATTGACCGGAACGATGCGGTAGCCTCGCCGCTGCATCTGCGCCGCAACGCCATGACTGGCGCGCTCCGGCTTGTCGGAGATACCGACGACGGCGATGACCTTGGTTTTTTCTAAAATCTCATCGATCACTTCGGGTTCGTTCACATAACCTCCAAATTTCGTAACGCTGTCGCTGAGTCACTGCCTAAAGTGTCGCTCGGGGGCCAAAGCCCCAAGGATTTTTCAATCAGTGACGGCACGTCTGAAGCCGTGCCCGGATACAAACCCAGACTTAATTAGAGTCTTCCTAATCCAAGTCTTCAACAGGGCCCGCAGGATAATTCCCTTCCCGCCGCAGCCGTAAAAATCCGCGAATAAACATGTCCAGATCGCCGTTTAACACGCGATCTACGTCGCCGGTCTCCACGCGCGTTCGCAGGTCCTTCACCATGCGATACGGCTGCATGACATAGGAGCGAATCTGGGAACCGAAATTAATTTCCAATTTTGCATCTTCGATCTTGCGGGTAATGGCGCGCTGCTTTTCTAACTCATATTCATACAATCGCGAGCGCAACATCTTCATCGCCTTCTCACGATTTTTGTGCTGCGATCGTTCGTTCTGGCACGATACGACGATGCCCGTCGACAAATGCGTCATTCGCACCGCGGAGTCCGTAGTGTTGACGTGCTGACCGCCCTTGCCGCCGGAACGATAGGTGTCGATACGTAAATCTTCCGGTTTGATGTCAATCTCGATCGAGTCGTCAATCTCCGGTGAAACAAAAACGCTGGCAAAAGAAGTATGGCGACGCTTGGCGGAATCGAAGGGAGAAATGCGGACGAGCCGATGCACGCCCGTCTCGCCGGAGAGCAGCCCATAGGCATAGTCGCCGCTGATCGTGAATGTGGCGGATTTGATGCCCGCTTCGTCACCCGCCTGATAATCGTTGATCTCGGTCTTGAAATGCTGTTGCTCTGCCCAGCGCAGGTACATGCGCATCAGCATCTCCGCCCAGTCCTGCGATTCGGTGCCGCCCGCGCCAGGATGGACCGTCACGATGGCGTTC
Source organism: Acidobacteriota bacterium (assembly GCA_021798735.1). GTDB lineage: Bacteria > Acidobacteriota > Terriglobia > Terriglobales > Acidobacteriaceae > JAKAAZ01. The sequence continues at coordinate 21,700 of JAJZCA010000004.1, forward strand.
AGTGGGTCGGTTTCTTCCGACAACATGGTGCGCGATTCCAGCGTCTCGGAAAACGTGCGCAGCCCTTCAATCTCTCGCAGCAGGTCTGGTTCGACCTGCTCGCCTTCACGAGCCAGTTCAAAATATGCGGCGATATCGTCTCTGCGGCGGCGCAATTCTGCATCGTCCGCTAGCAACGATTCCAGCCGCTTGCGTTCGCGCATCAAAGGCTGCGAAACCGCAGGGTTGGCCCAGACGGCTGGGTCGGCTACTTTTTGTTCGATGGATGCGAGTTCTTTGCGCAGGCGTTCCGCGTCAAAGATACTCCTGCAGATCGCGAACTTTTTGCTCTACGGGATTGTAGGCAAACTCTAAGTCATTGAGCATGGCGGATCAGTCTTGGAATTAGATTTTCGTTCCCGGCCGATAGTTGTTTTGAACCGATCCATCGCCCGCAAGAACTATTGCGATTATGGCACATAGCCAGGCAAGCAGATCGCCGTGGCGGGTATAAAAGGTGTCTCGCGACAAATAATTGAAATGCGCCGCCAGCGATGTCTCCATGTGGCGCGGCGCGCTTTGCACCACCCGTCCATGGGGATCGATGACGGCTGTCACGCCGTTGTTGGTATCCACCAGTAGCCAACGATCGTTTTCAATGGCACGCATGCGACTCATGTTGAGATGCTGCCATGGGGCGCTTGTGTCTCCATACCAGCCATCATCGGAAATATTCACCAGCACGTCCGCGCCAAGCTTTACAAACTGGCGCACTTCATCTGCGAAAATCGACTCGTAACAAATAAAGACGCCATACCGATGACCATCGGTTGCGAATACAACGCGTTGCTTGCCAGGCGTCATGTGACCCACCTGGTCGGTCAGCGATCCGGCGAAGGACAGCAATTGCGGGAACGGCGTATATTCGCCAAACGGAACCAGATGCATCTTGTCGTAGCGACCCACGAAGGTTCCGTCGGGTGCAACAAAAGATGCCGAGTTGTACATGAGAGGCCGAAATTGCCCGGCCTCACGATCGACAGCAATATCGCCAACAATCATGGGAGCGTGCGCGTCCTCCGCCAGTGCTGAAACCCAATGGCGAAAGCGAGGATCTGCATCCTCAAACGGCGCCGGGGATTCCGGCCAGACAATCACATTGATCGCAGGTCGTGGAGTTTTGCAGTCCGGCTCGATCTCTAACTTATGCGGTATGGGGATGCCCGCGTAGTATGCGTTGCACGCTTTTTCACTCAGCGCGGCGAAGCGCTGCATCTGCTTGTCAAACTCATCGCCCGCCCAAAAAACTCCGCCGACATTCAGGTTGGGCTGTAACAACATCGCTGTGGCGCGGGTCGTTTCCTGTGGAACATGCAGGGTATACCCCTTCAACAATCCTGCCGCTAACAGGATCGCCAGAAGCGGCGGAATCAGCCGGGTACGCCATCCGCGAAAAAGAAAAAAACTGGCGATGGCGCAGTTTCCCGCCATCAGCACAAACGAAATTCCGTAGGCTCCTGTCCAGGGCGCCAATCGAGTCAACAGCAGGTTATCTATCTGCGAATCACCCAGCTGGTTCCAGGGGAAACTTGTGACGTGCGCACGGGCCAACTCCACCGCAACCCACAATACGGGCACTAATACAAGTGTCCAAACCGTACTCCCGGTGGCTCGCTGGCTAAGACTGACAAGAAACGCAAACAGTGCAAAGTAAAGACCGAGGTACAGGCAAAAAAGCACCAAGACAAAGCTGGCCTCCGACGGAGAAAGGTTTCCGTACATCTGCATTGTGGATTCGATCCAGTAACACGTACCTGCATACCAGAGAATTCCGCAGAAATACCCGATCAGAGTGTTGTGCGCGACGCGACGCCAGCCAAATCCAGCGCGCGGAACAAGCAGCGCAATCAGCAAGGGAACAAACGCAATCCACGCCAGTGCGGCGCGCCAGTGGGGTAGCGGCCCCGCCACAGGAAACGGCAGCACCAGCAGCACTCCGCTTTCCGCCGCGAGCACCCAGCTCAACTTCGATCCAGCGCGCATCGTGAGCAGTCTACCATCCTATCGAAACGTAACATTTTTATACAAAGCATTCTAGGCATTCAGCGTGCTCGGCAGTACACTCTTGGAATGCACATCCTTCTCAAAATCGTGGAGCACCTGCTGGTGGCGATGTTCCTGGTTGGCGGATTCGGTTCGGCTTTCGTGATTGTCATCAGTTTTGCTGAAGATGTGCATGAGCTTTTCAGCAAGAATGATTGAAACCGCCAGGATATCCATCCTAAAGATGTGAAACTCCAATATCATGGGAGATCGCTACTAATTTCGATGCTCGGCTGAAACTTAATATCTCGACCGAAACTGGCCAAAGATTTGCAAGCTTTCAACCATGCAACTGATAGTAAGACCAGGAACAATGCCTGAGCCAACCTTTTCCGCGCCATCCCCTGCCAATCGTGTACGCATCGTCGTCGCATCCACAGTGATGTTGACGTTTATCTCCTTTTGGAGCGCGGCTGCAATTGTACTGAACGATTTAGCGTCTTCCGCATTCTATGCCGTAGGAATCGCGGAGCAGGATTTTGGCAAATCGGCCCCCTGGATCGTCCTCGGGGTCATGCTTTTTTCGTTTGCGGTTCGCGCCGTCTATGTGGAAAGCTGTTCGATGTTCACGCGCGGTGGGGTCTACCGCATCGTGAAAGAAGGGCTGGGCGGCACCTTTGCCAAGGTCAGCGTATCCGCGCTGATGTTCGACTACGTCCTGACGGGTCCGGTATCAGGCGTGTCCGCCGGCCAGTACATTGTTGGGTTGCTGAATGAGTTGCTGCGAATCTGCGCAGCCCATCAGCTTCTGGGGGGCCTGCTACTCTCTTCCCCTGGCTATGCCATCCAGATGCCCGTCAACACGACCGCAGCCATGATTGCCGTCATCGTCACGTTGTTTTACTGGTGGCAAAACGTCAAGGGAATCGAGGCTTCCAGCCAGCGCGCTGTCGATGTCATGAAGGTCACCACCTTGATGGTGGTCATTATGATGGTGTGGGGGATCTTCTCGATCGTCTATAAGGGAGCGCATTTACCTCCCATTCCGGTTCCCTCGAATTTACGTTTCACGCCTGCCTCTTTTGGCTTCCTGCGGCACACCAGCTTGATGAAGACTTTTGGCCTGTTTGGGATTCTGATGGCATTTGGCCACACCGTGCTTGCCATGAGCGGCGAAGAAACTTTGGCCCAGGTCAATCGCGAAATTCAGCATCCGAAGCTCAAAAACCTGAAGCGTGCTGCCATCGTCATCGCCATTTATAGCCTGATCTTCACCGGCGGAGCTTCCCTGCTGGCTGTCATGTTGATTCCCGATCAGGTCCGAGTATCGGTTTACGGCGACAATGTGATTGCGGGGATTGCGATGTACATGGCCGGCCCTATGGCCCTCCGCGTCGCGTTTCGTATCTTCGTCGTCATTGTGGGTTTTCTGATCCTGGCCGGCGCTATCAATACTTCTATTATTGGATCCACCGGCGTCTTGATGCGCGTAGCGGAAGATGGCGTCTTGCATGACTGGTTTCGCAAACCGCAAAAGAAATTTGGCACTCCTACCCGCATCATCAACCTTGTAACCGGGCTGCAGCTCGCGACGATCTTGCTAAGCCGCGGAAATATTATTGTGATTGGCGAGGCTTACGCTTTTGGCGTGATTTGGAGTTTCACCTTTAACGGACTTGCCATGCTGGTGTTGCGCTATCGATACAAGGGTGAACGCGGCTGGAAGGTTCCGATCAATCTTCGTATCGGCAATGTCGAACTTCCCATTGGCCTGTTCTCGGTATTTCTGGTGCTTTTCAGCACAGCAATTGTCAATCTGCTTACCAAAGAAGTGGCAACCGTCAGCGGCTTGGTCTTCGCGGCTACTTTCTACGTCATCTTCACTCTGTCGGAGAAGGATAATGTCCGCCGGCACGCTGCAACGGCCCGCGAAATGAAGGAGCACTTTCAACTGGAGAACGACGATACGATCAGTCGAGAGAGCTTGCAAATCCGTCCCGGTTGCATTGTGGTCGCGATGCGGGATGTTCGGGCGACAGGCGCGCTTCGCTGGGCGCTCTCACGCAGCTCTGAAGAAAGCCAGGACGTCGTTGTGCTGACCGCCCGATTGATGGGAGTCGGCGGCCCGGAATATATTGATGCGTCGCAATTGGCCTTTACTGAACATGAGCAGCTGATTTTTACGCAGGCGGTGTCGGTTGCGGAAAGCTTTGGCCGCCATATATCTCTTCTGGTAGTTCCTGCCGGCGATCCATTTTCCGCTCTAGTGCAAACTGCAAATTCACTGGAGGCTGCAACCGTTGTCGCCGGTCTTTCTTCGCGGATGACGGCCGAAGAACAAGCCTTCTATTCCGGCCGCGCGTGGGAAGCTCTTCCTGAAACGAAGCGGCAATTCACCTTCTACGTGGTTATGCCAGACGGCTCCGCAAAGTCTTTCCATATCGGGCCGCACGCACCGGCATTGCAGCCGCAAGATGTGGAATTAGTCCATCAGCTATGGCTTCGATTTCGCAGCGATGACTCCATGAAGGAATTGCACCATAGCGATATTGTCACCTATGCGCTGGACAGGCTGGCTCTACAGTACGAGGCGGATCGCCAGAAAATACTCGAGGGCTTGAAGCGGTCGATCGACGACAAGGGTCAATCGCTTGTCAGTCATTTCGTGATAGAAAATCGGCTTCAGAAGCCGATGCTTCCAGCGGCCCCTCCCGACTCGGATACACTCGACAACAAAGAACAACCGTAATCGACAAACAGGACCTAAGAAAATAAGGCCCTCCGCGGAAACTACCTGCCGCCTACCCGAATAACTGCTGCCCACTTGCGATCCAGACAATACCCTCTGTAGTGTTATAGTGTAAGTTGTCTCCGCGAGATAGTTCGGAATTCGTGGGAGTTTGTAACAGATCGTTTTTTCAGAAGAAATATTGGAGGTGTTATGGATTTTCATCGGCTCATACACGAAATTGACTCGGAGATTTCGCGGCTGCAGCAAGCTCGTGCGCTCCTAACAGGAGAACCTACAAAGCGCGGGCCGGGTCGCCCGAAGGCAACGGCAACTCACAAGGTTGCAACGACCGCCAGCAGCAAGCCGGCGAAACGCAAGCGTCGTCTTTCTCCTGAAGGACGGAAACGCATTGCCGACGCGATGCGGAAGCGCTGGGCAGAGCGCAAGAAGCAGCAGGGATCAAAGTAATTCAGGGAAATACGACAAGAAAGGCGGCGTACTCGGTCGCCTTTCTTGTGCAGGATGCCACGGTCGCATGCAAGATTGGGTCTTATGTCAGACTTTGTCCGGGCGGCAAATCAATAACTGCGATTTCTTTCCCGCGCAGATGGTCCCTCAATTCTTTCGGTGTGCCAGTCAACTGCGGGAATGTTCCGTAATGTATGGGAATTACTTTTTTTGCTCCTACATACTCGGCTGCAAGCGCAGCTGCCCTCGGACCCATCGTAAAACGATCTCCAATGGGAAGAAAGGCAATTTCCGGCGCATACAATTCGCGCAAAAGCTTCATGTCGCTAAAAAGAGATGTATCTCCGGAATGATAGAGGGTGGGTTCTCCATCCACTTGCAATACGTAGCCTGCAGCAACTCCCGCATAGATCGTTGTGCCGTTGTCGTCAATACTTGATGAGTGTTTGGCCTCGACAAGGCAGATCGTTACATCCTGAAACCGGAATGCGCCTCCCAGATTCATTCCTACGGTCTTCTTCACTCCCTTCGATGACAACCAACCAGCAAGCTCATAAATCCCGACGAATGTTGGATGATACCGTTGATCCACGGACAATGCGTCTCCGATGTGGTCTCCGTGACCATGGGTGCAAAGTACAAGATCAATTTTTTCCGGCGCTTTCCAGCCTTGGGGAAACGAAGGGTTCGACTCCATCCACGGATCGATCAAGATGGAAGTGCCTTTGGCAGTTCGAATATGGACGGTAGCGTGCCCCAGCCATTGCAATGTCATCCCATAAAAATGAGGCATGGATTCCCTCTCCTTGATACTTTGATTTTCCCACAAACTTCTTTCTAATCAGATGCAGATCACAGATGAAGGCTGGATCAAAAGACAGCCTAGCTCAAAAGGAGGAAACACATCCCTTGACCGAGATCGCCAGTACTCATTACCCTCCCGGCCCAAGTTATCGGGACCGACTGCGCAATCCAGGTCTATTGCGCCTAAGCACGCACGAATTTCTCGAACGGAACGCAAAAACCTACGGAGACCTTGTCCACTACAAGGCATTTGGACGACATGTCTTCCAATTCAATCATCCCGATATGGTGCAGGAAGTGCTGGTTCGCGATGCGGCCATGCAACACCGAGGCATTGTGATGCAGCGTGCGAAGTTTGTCTTGGGCGAAGGGCTTCTCACCAGCGAAGAACCAACCCATATGCGTCAGCGAAGACTGGTCCAGCCAGGATTTCATCGACAAAGAATCGCAGCTTACGGGGAGACAATGTTACAGTTTGCCGACGAGATGACCTCGCGGTGGAACAGTGAAGGGTCTTTCGATATTCATCGCTCCATGCTTGAACTCACTTTGAGAATAACCGGCAAATGTCTTTTCGATAGCGATGTGGAATCCGAAGTGAAAACAATCTCCGACTCCGTAACGGCGTTTATGGGGTTTCTCCCGCTGGCATTTCTTCCCTATCCGCACCTTCTGTTGAAAATACCCTTTGGCTTTCTTGGTCGCATACAGAAATCGCAGAAGAAACTGGATCGCTTGATTTATACAATGATCGCCGATCGTAGAAGCTCCGGAATCGACCATGGAGACCTGCTGTCGATGATGCTCGCCAATCAGGACGCAGAAGGCGGCACTGGCGGCATGACCGAACGGCAAATCCGCGACGAGTGTCTCACGCTATTACTGGCGGGCCACGAAACAACGGCCAATGGGCTGAGCTTCATTTTCTTTTTGATGGCGCAACATCCTGAGGTGCAGGAAAAGGTATTCGCCGAAGCATCGTCTGTCTTCGGAACAGCCTTCGCCGATGCGCGTCCGACTGCCTCGGAAATCTACGAGCGTCTGCCGTACTGCCAGAGAGTGGTCTCCGAAGCGCTGCGCATGTATCCGCCGGTCTGGGTCACAGCACGCACCGCGAAGATATCGTATGCGTATCGTGGCATGGCCATTCCTGCCGGGTCTCTGCTGCTCGTCCCGCAAATTGCGATTCACCGAGATGCCCGCTGGTATCCGGAACCCATGCATTTCAACCCGGACCGCTTCCTTCCTGAGGCAAGTGCGGCGCGTCCTCGGCACGCGTATTTCCCTTTCGGTGCCGGTTCGCGCATATGCATTGGAGAAAACTTTGCGTGGATGGAAGCGGTGCTGGTTCTAGCCTGCGTCATCCGAAACTGGCGCCTCGGATTTAACGGGCCTATTCCAGCCGAGCTTCCGCTGAGCGCCCAAATTTCTCTTCGTCCGCGCGATGGGGTTGTGATCTCAGCCACAAAAAGATGACGGATCGGCCACGAATGGGTAGCCAGGTAGAAGAGCTTACTAGGATTCAAATCGCGTTGGAGCGAATGCCTCCAGCGATACATCCGGAGTTTCCCCCAGCATCGCCTGCGTCATTACGCGAGCAGTTACAGGGGCCAGCAGAATTCCGTCCCGATAGTGCCCGGTGGCATGCCAGCAGTGTTCAAATTTCGCAGCGCCCAGGATCGGTAACCCATCGGGGGTACCCGGTCGCAATCCAGCCCAGGCGTCGATCGGCGACGGAATCGTCGCTTCCGGCAAAAGCAGAAGGGCGGAATCCATCAACTCCTTGATCTGAGCTTCGTACACAACCTCATCAAACCCAGCTTGCTCGATCGTAGCGCCAATAGTGACACGGCCATCGCCGCGAGGAACCAGGTAGACCTTCGGAGTCCGCACCACGCAACGCAGGCGGTTCGGGTCGCATCGAACATTCGCCATGTGGCCTTTGACTGGCTCAACCGGGACGCCGCCCCATCGCTGGCCGCCCGCCCACGCCCCGCAACAATTGACAAACATCCCGGCGGAGATGCTGTCCCGCACGGTTTGCACATGGACACCGCTGACGGTACTCTCTACGCCCAAAACTTCTGTTGTCTCCAGCAATTTTCCGCCGGCTGCGCGCACCGCTGCCGGCAGCGCCTCACGCAGATCGTTAGGATCGACGCTGCCCTCTTCCAACCATTCAAAACTGTGCCCCTCCGGGTACAGCCCAGGCGCAAGCTCGGCGATTTCCGCAGTCGTCGCCAAGCCGTTCGATGTGCGTGGAGACTTCGGCTCCTGCAACGTTCGGCGAGTGCGCAACGGCACCCGCAAACCGGACAGCGATTCGATGCGATCCAAATAGGACGCGTAGAGATCCCAACTGCGAACGCACAGCGGCATCAGTGCTGGCGGATTCTGAGGATCGTTCACCGCAAGCATGCCTCCGGCAGCCCACGAGGCGGAACTCATGGCCTGTCCTCGCTCCATCACTGTCACCGAAAGTCCGCGTAGGCGCAATTCCAGCGCCAGCGACAATCCAATAATGCCTCCGCCTGCGATGACAACATCGACCACATCTGTGCCTTTCATTCCCTCATTCTAGTTTCTTCTGTTTGAGCGATGCTGTGCCAGGCATCACTGAAGGAAATCCGCCGCACCATCAGCGGGTAACGATCACTTCGCGGGTATTGTCTTTTGCCAACAGAAAACGGCACGAGCCCATTTCCTGGAACAGGGCCTCGATTTGGCGATTTTGATAGTTCCGGAGTACTGGATAGACCGATCCATGTTGGGTCTCGACCGTATCGCCGTCCATCACGTGGTAGCGGCAAAACACGGTCTCCGGCCCTGTCATACGAGAATGGAAAAACGCCAGAATCTGACCCCGTTCGCGCATGACAAATTTCAGTTTCCGCAGGACCGCATCCGTTAGCGGAGCGGGAATGTAATCGAGTGCATCCCATAAAAGAACGATGTCAAATTCACGATTGCCAAAATCCATATGACGCGCGAGAAAACCTTCAACGTCATAGGCGGGCGCTTCATTCTCCTGCGGCGGCAGCAGCCAATCGTGCTTGACTGCTTCTTCCACCAGATCTGCCATATAGACACTATGCCCCAAGTTGGTCAAGAAATTGATGTTATTGGGGGAGGTGGGGCCAATATCCAGCACGCACAGGCCAGGCTCCGCCTTCAGGCGAGCTAAAATTTTCATCCAGGCGCTGGAATGCCGTGGAACACGCGAACCTGCCGCCCCGTGACCGCCTTGCACTTTGCGCCCGGTGGCACGTTGAAACAATGGGCTCATCTTCACCTCATCTTTGCTTCATATCTGGAATCAGAGCCGGTTTGCAGTCTCGACAAATGACATTCGCAGAATTCCAGGGTTGACTCGCGGCAGCACGTTTGTTCATGAATCAATTACTTCCACTCTATATCGTAAACTGTCAGAAGATAAGGTGACATTGCTCTTGAGGATTGCCGCCAGCAGTGAGACCGCACCCGCATTTGTTGCCGGATCGCGATCGAAGCGTTTTGCCCCCCTCTGTGGCCGATTCCGGTCCATTTGTCCCGAGCTGCTACGCCCCGATCAGTTGCGATTTTTTCTATTGTGTCTGCTTTCATTCGCATTGGCGCTTGGTTGCCCCTTCGCCAGAGCTGTATCTGATTCCGCTGCCCGGATTACAGGTGATTCGGCGTGGCATCTGGCAAAATCCGATCCGCACGCGCTGGTGCAGGCTGCAATTCAAAATGAAATCAACAACTCCTACGGCCATCGCCCACCGATGCGATATCGGCTCAGAAAAAGAACCGGGAACACCGACACCACCAAGGAAATTGTGGAAACCAACGAGGGTGGGGTGGCACGCTTGGTCGCCATCCACAATCAGCCTCTGACTGCGTCGCAGACGCGAGCAGAGTTAGGACGATTGCACGCGCTTGCCTCCGATCCAGCGGCGCAGCAGCATCGCAAGCATAATGAACAGCGCGATGCAGCGCGGTTGGTCGGAGTGATGCACCTGCTACCGAAAGCGTTTTTGAACCAGTATGAGGGACCGGTACAGACGCCAGATGGAGTGGCGATACGCCTGACATTTACCCCGAATCCGAGTTTTTCCGCTCCGACTCTGGAATCCCGTATTTTGACTGGAATCCGGGGAGAAATATGGATCGACCCAACGGATTTGCGAGTGGTCCGGATCGAAGGTCATCTTTTTCGAACAGTGGACTATGGCTGGGGGATCCTAGGCACTCTCTATCCCGGGGGAACCATCAGCATCGACCTAGCCAGGACGCCGAACTGCGGCTGGCAGCTCGAGCGTCTCAGCCTGAACATGACAGGAAGAGCGCTCATGGTCAAGTCGTTGCATGTTGTGGTGGACGAAACCGCAACCGGCTACCATTCCATCCCCGCAGGATGGAAATATACGGATGCGATTCAGTGGCTTCTGCGCATGCCAGACATTGCAACTGCACAGGTCGATCCGTAGAAAATAGATCTTAAGCAGCGATGCCAGCCTGTCACAGCGCGACAACGATTCGGATCAGGCACGCGCCTTGATCGCCCCTGCCGGTTCTGCATGCGCCTTGTTCCGCGCATGGAAACGCTCACTGCGAACGGTCAGTTTCTCGACGCGGTCACGTTTCACTTCAAATCCTCGACCGGCAATTTGCGGAACGCCGATTTCCCCTTTCGGCGAAACTTCCACGGCAGGTTCGATAATATCTTCTTCCCAGTAACGGGCAGACGCGGAAACGTCTCCGGGCAAGATAAAATTCTGCAGCGAAGAAAGCGCGATATTGTGGGCGCGGCCGATACCGGTCTCCAGCATTCCTCCACACCAGGCCGGGATACCGCGCTCTGCAGTCACATTATGCACGCGTATGGCCTCGCTGAATCCGCCGACACGGCCCAACTTGATATTGATGATCCGGCAGGATTCCATTTCAATGGCGGCCAACGCATCGCGCCGGTTACGAATCGACTCATCCAAGCAGATCGACGTTTCCAGTTGGCGTTGCAGCAGCGAGTGGAAATAGAAGTCGTTGTGCCAGAGTGGCTGCTCAACCATCAACATATTGAAGACGTCGAAGGAACGCAGAAGCTCCTGATCTTTAAGTCGATAGGAGCCATTCGCATCGCAGCTCAAAACAATGTTCGGCCACCGTGTACGAACCGCCTCAAACATCTGCACATCATGTCCAGGTTTACACTTCAGCTTGATACGCTGGTATCCAGCGGCCAGTTCTCTCTCGATGAGATCCATCAGCTTTTCCGTGGAAGACTGAATGCCCAGCGAAACTCCGCACGGGATCTTTTTTCGAACACCGCCCAGAAGCTCCCACAATGGGATTCCGAATTGTTGGCTTTCAGCGTCCCAGACTGCATTTTCCAGCGCAGCCTTCGCCATTCGATTGCCACGCACATGGCTGAATGCCTTTGGACACATCCCAGCAGAATCGATTTCAGTATGAAGCAACGCGGGAATCAACTCGTTGGCGAGCATCAGCCACGCGGTATCGGTACACTCGCCGCTAAAGCTGGGATGCTCTCCCACCGTACATTCTCCCCAACCGGTGACTCCCTCCGACAGCACTTCCACCAGCAGAATGCGCCGCTCGGTGGTTCGTCCGAAACTGGTTTCAAACGGCTGCAACAGCGGCATACCTATTTCGCGTAAAACCACACTTTCAATCTTCACAAAAACTCCTCCGAAACACTTCCACCCGTCCGCAACAGCTTCAAACTGCATTTCGACCCTGGGCCAAGTTACTTTTCGGCCATCTCATTTTCATTCCACTGGCCAAGCTGGTAACTAGCCGATTCGCCAGACAACTTCTGAAACCGCAACACGGTGAGTCCGGCAGAAAAAGCCGTGGAAAATTCGCGCCTCAGCTTCAATAGCGATTCTAACGCCGAAGAGGGGAGTGGCTGGAGTGTACCACCGGAATCAGTTCGAACATATGTAACAGTGATAGTTTCATTTATCGAGTACTTTGGTAGATCTTCGCCTGCAAGGAACGCGCGCACATGTTCAGAGTTCAACCACCACTCGGCGTGAAGACGATCCGTAGGAAGATTGCCATGCAATGGCGATGTGGAAGCGCCATAAAAATCGGGCGTGTAGCGTCGAACGATTGCGCCCAGCTTTTCGATGTTAAAAAATGCATTTTTTATTTCCAGCGGATCGAAGGTCCATTCAATCAACTCGATTCCGCGAGCCAGCGCATCCTCTCTTTGTGCAAGTTTTAGCATTCTTCCAATCCCATGGTTTCGATATTCCGGCGCAACCGCCAACATGTGTGAATGGAAATACGGCTTACCATTACGTAGTCCGGGAATGGACAATGCATAGCCGACCAGTCTGGCTCCTGCCCATGCGCCCTGCACCTGACCGCCAATGGCGTTGGCAACCGCAAACATTCTGCGCGGAACAATGTCCAGATCGCGAAACTGCCAGACCGACTGCTGGAGTTCTACGCATGCTTCCATCTCCGCGATGGAAACGATTCTGCGGATTTCAATTTCCTCAGTCGCCTCACTCACTCTCAAAGCCCTCTCGTTCCTCAGTTTTGACGCGATCCCAAAGTTTCTCCAATTCTTCCGGCCCCAACTCGGAGATCGACGATGTCTCCGGCGCCGATGCCTCCATCGCGGCAAACCGTCGTCGAAATTTTGCGTTCGACGCGCGCAACGCAAATTCCGATTGCACTCCCAACTTGCGCGCCAGATTGACTACGGTAAACAGCACGTCGCCCAGCTCCTCCTCCTGTTCTGCGGTTCGACCGGAAGCAATGGCCTGCCGAAGCTCATCCAATTCTTCCTGCAGTTTGTCGAATACGGGCGCGGCCTCGCTCCAGTCGAAGCCGATCGAAGCCGCCTTGCTTCCCAGCTTGCTGGCTTCCATGAGTGCCGGCAGCGATCGCGACACCTGATCGAGTAGCGAAGCCTCGCGTACATTCGGCGCGCCGGCTCGCTCAGACTTCTTAATCTCTTCCCAATTTTTAAGCACCTGGGCCGAGGTCTCTACTCCTTCTCGATTCGCGAATACATGCGGGTGGCGACGAATCAGTTTGTTACTGAGGTTGTCGATCGCATCCTGTAGCGTGAAGTATTCGGCTTCCTTTGCCATCTCGGCATAAAATAGCACCTGCAGCAAAAGATCTCCGAGTTCATCCTTCAGACCAGCCCAGTCTTTGCGTTCGATTGCATCAAGAACTTCATAGGTCTCTTCCAGCGTGTACCGGCGAATGGAATCGAAGGTCTGTTCACGGTCCCAAGGACAGCCGCCCGGCGCGCGCAGCTGTGCCATAATCGCCACCGCGCACGCGAAAGATTTCTCCAAAAAGATTGACTGCGACGAAGAGGGTTCCGACGCCGTTGGAGGGTCTGGATTGAAGGACGCATTGGATGTTTGTTTCATGTTCCACATCTTAGACCGGTCTGGTGGATGATAGTAGATTGCTGCTCCGATGCGTATACTGCGGCTGCGTGTCTCTTTTCGCTTTCATTCCCGTTTGGCTGCTTCTCGCAGTCGTCCTGGTCGCGGGCCTGGCGTTCGGCAGCTTTTTGAACGTCTGCATCGTTCGCCTGCCGTCCCATCGGTCGATTGTTTTGCCGGCTTCGCATTGCCTCCACTGTGGCACACCGATCCGTGCACGCGACAATATTCCGGTCATCAGCTGGCTGTGGCTGCATGGGCGTTGCCGCGCTTGCGATGCACGTATTTCACTGCAGT
>JAJZCA010000186.1 GCA_021798735.1 Acidobacteriota bacterium
TGGCGGAAGCGACGAATCCGTCGATCCAGCGCAGTTAGTCCGGATTGAGGCGCAGGCATTGATGGCGCTGGCCGATCGACTGGAAGCTGACAAAGATTCTTCTGGCGGCATGGCGCAGGATTTTGCGCGCGCCGTTGATCTGATTGTCGCTTGCGGGGCGACGGGCGGGCGCGTGGTGGTCACGGGGATGGGCAAGAGCGGAATCATTGCGCAGAAAATTGCTGCCACTCTGAGTTCAACCGGTTCTCCTGCACTGTTTTTGCATCCCGCCGAAGCGCACCACGGGGATTTGGGAATGCTGGCCAAGGGCGATGTCGTGATTGCGCTTTCTGCCAGCGGCGAGACGGAAGAGATTCTGCGGCTGCTGGAGATGCTGAAGCGGATTGGCGATGCATTGATCAGCTTCTGCTGCGAGATGCATTCGACGCTGGCGCTGGCCAGCGATGTGGCACTGGACTGCTCCGTGGAGCAGGAGGCATGTACGCTGGGGCTGGCGCCGACAGCCTCCACCACGACCATGCTTGCGTTGGGCGATGCGCTGGCGATAGCTGTCTCCGCCCGCAAGGGCTTTCGAGCCGAAGATTTCGCCAACCTGCATCCCGGCGGAAAGCTGGGCAAGCGCCTGATGCGCGTCGAGCAGTTGATGCACTCTGGCGAGGCCGTACCACGCGTCACCCAGAAGACGGCGATGTCGGACGTAATCTACGAAATGTCGAGCAAAGGGCTGGGCATGACGACCGTGGTGGAAGGCGAAAAACTGGTTGGACTGCTCAGCGATGGCGACCTGCGTCGGCTGTTGGAGAGGGAGGGTGCGAGTGCGCTGGCGAAGACAGCGGGCGAAGCCATGCACCCGAATCCGCTGACGATTGCCGCGAACGAGTTTGCGGCTGAAGCCCTGCGTCGCATGGAAGAGCGCAAAATTACATCGCTGGTTGTGGTCGATGACGAGGGCCGTGTGGAAGGCGTGATCCATTTGCACGACTTGTGGGGAACAGAACTGTTCTAAGAGATAGGGAGGAAGCTGCGACAAGCCAATGCGATTCAAAAGACGTTCTGCAAACAAGCGACCCGAAGAGACTGGAGCAGAAACTAGTAGAATGAACAGATTGAACTAGTGAACCCGATAAGGATACCTACCCACCTCATGCATCGCTGGTCGCAACTGTTTCTTCCTACTCTTCGTGAAGCCCCGGCGGACGCCGAAGTCGCCAGTCACAAGTTTCTGGTCCGCGCCGGATACATACGCCAGTTGGGCGCGGGCATCTACTCCTACCTTTTTCTCGGGCAGCGATCAATCAACAAGATTGTCGCGATCGTGCGCGAAGAAATGGACTCGATCGGCCAG
Organism: Acidobacteriota bacterium; assembly: GCA_021798735.1. Lineage (GTDB taxonomy): Bacteria > Acidobacteriota > Terriglobia > Terriglobales > Acidobacteriaceae > JAKAAZ01. Next base: position 1,346 of record JAJZCA010000186.1, read on the forward strand.
GAATTTCTGCTTCCCGCTTTGCTGCCTCGCGAGTTGTGGGAGCAGAGCGGGCGTTGGACCAGCATGGGCGACAACATGTTCCGCCTGAAAGACCGCAAGGGCGCCGACCTGTGCCTGGGCATGACGCACGAAGAAGTGATGACGGAGATCGCGCGGAAAGAATTGCGCAGCTACAAGCATCTGCCGCAAATCTGGTATCAGATCCAGACCAAGTTTCGCGATGAGCCCCGGCCGAAAGCGGGACTGCTGCGCGTGCGACAGTTCCTGATGAAGGACGCATACTCCTTTGATATCGACGCTGCTGGACTCGATGCAAGCTACCAGAAGCACGACGCGGTCTACCGGCGAATTTTTTCCCGCTGCGGACTGAAGTTTGTCGCGGTCGAGGCGGATTCGGGCGCGATGGGCGGTTCCCAGTCGCAGGAGTTCATGGTGTACACCGATGCCGGCGAAGACCTGATCGCCAGTTGCGCGCAGTGCGGATATGCCGCCAACGTAGAAAAAGCGACGTCGCAATTGCCGCCTGCCGAAGACCTTGCGCCGACCGGCGACGGTCAGCCGGACCTAGTGCACACGCCGGGGATGGGTGCGATCGCGGACGTGACCGCATTCATGAAGGTCAGCGCCAGTCAGGACATTAAGTGCGTGGCCTATATGGCGGAAAAACGGGACGCCGCTGATCAGCCGGTGTGGCTGGCGGTAGCCGTCTTTTTGCGTGGCGACCACAATGTAAACGAAACAAAGTTGTTAGGCATTTTGCGCGCCGGACAATTGCGGCCGATGCTGCCTGAAGAACTCGCCATCTACTTCAAGGCACCGGGAGGCTTTCTGGGTCCAGTCGGTTTAACGCAAATTGTTGAGCCGAATTTGTTGCCGGAGCTGCAACGAGCAACCTTTCAGCCCAACCGCACACAGCAATTCTGGGCGGCGGCCAACCGGCTGAAGATGGTAGTGGTGCTGGACGAAGCGTTGGAAGAGCGCAAGAACATGATTTGCGGCGCCAACAAGTTGGACTATCACTTCCGCAATGTGACGCCAAAGCGCGATTTCACCTGGACGGTATCGGCTAGCATCCGCGCGGTGAACGAAGGAGAAGGATGTCCGGCCTGCAATGCGCCGCTGCACGTTGCCAAAGCAGTGGAAGTTGGACATATTTTTAAGCTTGGGTACCGCTATACGGACAGCATGGGGGCGCGCGTGCTCGATCCCAACGGAAAAGAAGTCACTCCCATCATGGGCAGCTACGGCATTGGCATTGAGCGCATCTTAACCGCAAGTGTCGAACAGAGCTTCGACGACAATGGTTTTTCCCTGCCGCCTTCGATTGCGCCGTTTGATGTGGTGGTGACGATCACCAACGTGAGCGATGCTGGTCTAAAAGCCAGCGGCGAAAAGCTGGCGGCAGAATTGAGTTCTGCCGGTCTTGACGTGTTATTGGATGACCGCGAGGAGCGCGCCGGGGTGAAATTCAAAGACGCGGATTTAGTTGGGATTCCCTTCCGGATCAATATAGGGAAAAAAGTCGCGGACGGCATCGTGGAGTTGGTCACGCGGTCCGCGAAGAGCAGCGAGGACATCCCACTTCAGGACGCGGCGAGACTGATCCAGGAGCGTGTGCGGGCCGCCACGCCGGTCGCGCTGGCGTAGGCAACCGAAGCGCGGCAAGGGAGATGGAGCGCCATGGCACGCAGGGCGGCAATACCAGTCGACCGAGCAAGGACAGCCGAGAGGAAACATGGCAGGAACCGAGAGACCTCCGCGACCGACATCGCGGCCCAATCCACCGAGTGGCGCTGGCAGGGTTCGAACCGCAAGCGGAGGTGGCAGTCGCCCACGCACGCGAGCCAGCGGTCGCGGTGGCGGCAAGAAATGGCACTCCGACTGGAGAATCAAGCTGCTGCTGGGGATTGCGGCTTGCATCTTGTTGGTCTGCGCCGTGGGCGGCATCGTTTTTGCTTACTACTATCACGCATACGAGCATGTGGTGGAACAACGACTGCGCCAGCCGCTGTTTGCCAGTACGGCGAAGATCTACGCTGCGCCAGCCGAAGTTCGGCCCGACCAGAAATATAGCGTGCAGGAGATTGCGCAAGACCTGACCCGTGCAGGTTACAGCACTGCGGGCGTTCCCCATCCATCCCAGTTGGGAACATTCTCGCTTACAGAGAGCAGCATTCACATTCAGCCTGGGCCGCAATCGTACCATGCCCCGGATGGAGCTACCGTTTACACGGCGAAGGGTATCGTCAAAGCGATCAAGGGGGACGACGGCGAGCAACTGAGCTCCTACGAACTGGAACCCCAAATGATTACCGGGCTCTCTGACAAAGATCGCGGCAAGCGGCGCCTGGTCACCTACGACGAACTCCCCAAGTATCTTGTTCCCGCAGTCACGTCGATTGAAGACCGGCGATTTTTCGAGCATGGCGCGGTAGATTATGTGCGCGTCTTCGGCGCAGCCATCGCCGATCTACGGTCGCGGCGATATAGCGAAGGCAGCTCGACACTGACCATGCAGGTGGCGCGCCTTTTCTTTCTCTCCCCGGAGAAGCGTTTTAAGCGGAAAATCATTCAGACGGCAATCGCATTTCAGTTGGAGAATCACTACACCAAGAAACAAATCTTTACGATCTATGCCAATGAAATTCCTCTGGGCCAGCGAGGTAGCTTCGCGATTGACGGGTTCGGAGAGGCGGCGCAGGCATATTTCGGCAAGAACATCCGCGACCTGAACCTGCCGGAGTGCGCGTTGCTGGCTGGCATGATCCAGGGTCCGAGTCGCCTGTCGCCTTACAGGTACCCACAACGGGCCATTGCTCGGCGCAACATTGTGCTCGATGCCATGGTGGAGACCCATTCCATCACCCGCCAGCAGGCAAAAGAGGCGAAGGCGGCGCCGCTTAGTTTGACGCCGTTCAGCGTGGATGAACGGGAGGCGCCATTCTTTGTCGACCTGGTACGCAAAAAGCTGATGGAGCGCTACGGGGAACGCGACATTAACGGCGAGGGACTGCACATCTACACGTCTCTCGACCCGGACCTGCAGAGTATCGCCACTGTGGCCGTCGAAAACGGCATGAAACACGTAGACGATCTAGTCCGCAGACGATATGAACGCCACACTCGCCACGGCATCGTAATGACGAATCAGCACATTACATACCCGCAGGTAGCGATGATTGCTTTGAATCCGCATACCGGCCAGGTTCTGGCTCTGGTAGGTGGACAGAATTACGGCTTCAGCCAATTGAACCACGCTGTCGTTCAGCGGCCGACCGGGTCCGTATTCAAGCCATTTGTCTATGCCACAGCCTTCAACAGTAGCCTGACGGGAGTTGCTCTGCCAGGCCAGCAGGGTGTCTTTACAGCGGTGACCATGTTGAACGATGCCGACACGACCTTCGATTTTGATAACGGCAACGTGCAGTACTCGCCGCACAACTATAAACATGAACAGATGGGCATGATTACGGCGCGCACCGCGCTGATGCTGTCGCAGAACGTGGCCACCATCGCGCTGGGTCAAATGGTCGGCTTCGACAATGTGGCAGCGTTGGCCCATCAGGCCGGTATCGCGTCCGCGCAGGCGACGCCCTCGGTGGCGATCGGCGCGTACGATGCTTCCCCGCTGCAAATTGCAGGAGCATACACGATCTTCGCCAACAATGGGGTCATGATCGAACCGAACATGATCTCCTCCGTTCGCACCGCCGGCGGCGATGTGGTGGACGATTTTGCGCCAATCTCAAAACCGGTGCTCGACCCGCGAGTGGCGTACCTTACCCTGAGCCTGATGCGGGATGTCATCAACCATGGGACAGCAGCAGGAGTGCGCGGCATGGGATTCGAAGCCCCGGCAGCGGGCAAGACTGGGACCTCCCACGACGCATGGTTTGCCGGCTTCACCAGCAACCTGCTGTGTGTCGTGTGGGTTGGGAATGACGACTATACCGACGTAAAGCTGGAAGGCGCGCAGGCGGCTGCGCCAATCTGGGCGGAATTCATGAAGAATGCCGTGATGCTGCCGCAGTATTCCGACACGCAATTCTTTGACCCTCCTGCCGGCATCACGGAAGTCACGCTCGACAAGACGACCAACCTGATCGCGGACGCCTCGTGCCCAGACGACTATACGGCTGCATTCCTGGATGGAACGCAGCCGACTGGCACCTGCGACCATCCCAATGGCGACCAGCGAAACATTTTTCAAAAAATGTTTGGATTGGGAGGAAACCAGTCTGCGCCGCCCATTCCCCCGCCTCCGGCAAACGTGGTTCAGCCGAAGCCTCCATCAGGAACAAATCCAGCGAGCGGAGCAAACGATGAGCAGAATCAGGCCGGACCGAAGAAAAAGAAAAAGGGATTCTTCGGCAAAATATTCGGCGTTTTCAAGGATGACGGTAAGAATCGAAATCAGCCGCCGAATCAGAACCCGCAACCACAGCAATAGTTCGTCATCCAATGGGATATGTGGATTCAGGAGTGCAAGCGGGATCTACGCGGGCGGAGATAAGGCAGCGAGAATACGTTTTCCGCTGACAGAGCGGTCTCCATACATGTTGGATCGGCCGCGGAACGGTGACAAATGGCTGAGCTGACACAATTGGGAACGGTAAGAGATCCTGTCTGCGGAATGCAGTTCACGCCCGACAAAGCAGATGGATCCGTCGAGCACGATGGAAAAAGATACTTCTTCTGCGGTAGTTCTTGCGCCGAAAAGTTCAGCTGCAACCCAGCCCTGTATACGCCAAGCGAAATCGATCCCGTATGCGGCATGAAGGTGGCACCCGCCCGCGCGGCGGCTAAACTGGAGCACGACGGAAAGGCTTATTTCTTCTGCGGAAAATCTTGTGCGACGAAATTCGCCACCAATCCTGAACAATATCTGAAGCCTGCTCTGGCCACCGACCCGGTCTGCCACATGAAGGTTGACCCCGCAAAAGCTAAAGCCACCGCAACCTACAACGGAACAAGCTACTTCTTTTGCTGTCAGGGCTGTCATGACAAATTTGTTCATGCCCCGGAGAAGTATTTGCAGCCGCCTGCTGCGACGCTGGTAACACTGACGGGCGCGCCGGCACTTGTTACGGGCGCGGCCAAGACAGCCACGAAAACACAAGCTGGCCAGGCGGTGGAATACATCTGTCCGATGGATCCTGAGGTGCACGAGAACAAGCCGGGCGCTTGCCCAATTTGCGGTATGGCGCTGGAACCAGCCCAGATCGCCTTGAGCAACACGCGCACAGAGTACATATGTCCGATGCATCCGGAGATTGTGCGAACGGAGCCTGGAAGTTGCCCCATCTGCGGCATGGCGCTGGAGCCTCGCACAGTGACGGTGGAGGAGAAGAATCCCGAACTCGACGACATGCGGCGACGGTTCTGGATTGGAATGGTGCTGACGATTCCGCTGCTGGCGGTCATGGTGGATGGATTCCTTGCGACGCATCCGCTTGCAAGTCTGCTGGGAGCAACTGCGTTGGGATGGGTGGAGTGCGCGCTGGCGACCCCGGTCGTGCTATGGTGCGGCTGGCCATTCCTGGTGCGCGGATGGAATTCCCTGCGCACATGGAACTTGAACATGTTCACGCTGATTGGCCTGGGTGTCGGTGTCAGCTATCTCTACAGCTTCGGCGTACTCATCGCTTCCCTGCTATGGTCAAACCACATTCCGGTCACGCTGAAGGCCGCGGACGGCAGCGTAAATCTCTATTTCGAACCGGCCGCTGTCATCGCCACGTTAGTGCTGCTGGGGCAGGTGCTGGAACTGAAGGCGCGCAGCCGCACATCGAGCGCGCTGAAAGCATTGCTGGGCCTGGCACCCAAGACGGCCCGGATGGTGCTTCCCGACGGCCGTGAAG
>JAJZCA010000187.1 GCA_021798735.1 Acidobacteriota bacterium
CATACAACTTCAGCGGCAGTCTCCACAATTCTCCGCCCTCTTCATTCTCCGCTGTCACGGAGTATGGATGGTCCGGCTGCACCGGATACAAATCCGTCGCCTCCACGCCGAATAGGCCCGTCAGTCCTCCCGGAATTGTCGGGCGAATCGTCCCGGTCGCATCCTTCCATCCCGTCAGTCCATCCGCCCACAACGTCCCGCCCTGGCGCACGTAGGTCTTCAGCGCCGCAATCGCCGCATCGTCCAGCGCATACGAATACGGAATATACAGCACGTCGTACTTCTGCAGCTCACCTCGCTTCAATTGGTCGAGATCGACAAAGTCTGTCGGGACATGCGCCCGATGCAGCGCCAGGTAACAGCCCCGCAGAGAATCCTCTACTTCGTCCTGGCGATGCTGCCTTCCATCCAGGCTGATCAGCACCTGCGCCTCGCGGTTGTACAGGATGGCCACTTTCGCCGCCTGCGGATGCGCCTGGTTCAACCACGGATTTTTCTGCAGCGTCTCGGCAATCGCTTTCACCGCCGGCACTCGCACCGACGGAGTTCCATTCAGGCTCACCAAAGACCACTCCCCGGCCTCCGTCCCGCTCACGCGCGGATTCCATAGCCAGAAGATCACCGCGCGAGCTCCTGCGCCGTATGCGTCCCACACCCAGCGCGTCAAATCCCCCGGCGTCTCCGTCAACGCGAATGCGCCCGTGTACGCGACCGGCCCACTCTGCAGTTCCGTCACCCACAGCGGCTTCTTCGGCTGCGCCACACTGGCGCCCGCCATCAGGTCCAGCCGATATGCATACAGTTCGCCGTAATCTTTTTCCGGCGTCGTGGACTGCATCGTCCAATGCATCGACACCCCCACAATGTCCTGGATCTTTTTTTCCTTCCACGCATCCTGTCCCGCCGCATCGCCAATCGGGCGTGTCACATTAAAATGCACAGGATGATTCGGATCGATCGCCAGCACTTGCTGCCTTACCCAGTCCAACTGGTTGATCAGGTTATCGACGCTGAATGCTCTCCAGTCGATCACGGCGTTGTAGTCGGTCCAGTAGTTCTTCAGTTGCGCGTCGGTGATGGTCACATCTGAAAACTGCTTCAGTGGCCGGAACCACACACGATTCAAATTCCCCACAGTCCCATACTTCGCCTGCAGCCAGTTTCCAAAGGCGCGAAACGTCGTCGGCTCGGTATCGTACTTCTCCGGCTCATTCATCAATAGCCATGCGCCTTGCGCCGGATTGTTCTTATACCGCTCCACCACCTTCCTTAAATAAACTTCCGCCGCTGCGCGATTCGCCGGATCGTTCAAATTGACGCGATTGTGGTAGAACGTCGTCTTCCCCGCCCATCCCGGCGGATCTTCCGGGCACAAGGTCGCTGCAATCTGGATTCCGTTCTTCGCCGCCGCGTCGTAGATCCAGTCGTAGTGGCTAAAGTCCCACACGCCCGGCACCCGCTCCACATCGTCCCAGATCACAAAGATCCGCACCAGCGTCAGGCCCGTCGCGTGCATCTCCTGAAATTGCTTTTCGACATACGCTTGCGTGTCGGTGCGATTTAGAAAGTACTCCGCCCCAATCCGCAACTGTCCCGTCAACTCCGCCAGCTTCGCCTGCCGCGCGGCACTCATCGGCGCGGGTGCCTCAGCGGAACCAACCGCGTGCAACATCATCGCCGCAACCAAAATGCAGATCCAGTACATCGCCTTAACAGCGCTCTTCGGTTCACTCATCATCACGACTGCCTTTCGAGTTCTTTCCAAACTTCATTCCTTCATCTTGGTTACCGTACCACGCCGCAGCCGGCAAATCTTTCCTTCTCTCGGCTATGTAAACTTGGTATTCGAGCCTGCGCCATGGACCCCGACCGACTCTGCGTAGTTCTGGTATCGACGCGAAACCCTCTGAACATCGGAGCGGCCGCGCGTGCCATGTGCAACTTCGGCTTCCATCGTCTGCGCCTGGTGCATCCATACGATCCTGCATTCCGCGAGGCTCGCTCTGCCGTTGGCGCATCCTCCGTGCTCGCCGATGCAAAGGTATTCGCGACCGTCGCCGAAGCCGTTGCGGACTGCACGCTGGTCGTCGGCACCACCGCCATCGGCCATCGCCAGCCCCAACATCCCGTCAAGCTTCTGAAGGATGGCGCAGCGTCGATTCTGCAGGCCCTCAACCCACCTTCATCGCATCACTCGCGTGTCGCAATTTTATTTGGCTCGGAAAAAGTTGGCCTCTCAAACGAGGACCTTAGCCATTGCCATTGGCTCATGCATATTCCGACCGGCGACCAACAAAAGTCCATGAACCTCGGCCAGGCGGTTGCGGTCTGCCTGTATGAGCTCGCGCGCGACACAGCCACGCCATTCCCGGCCGCAGAAACTCCGCGCGCTTCCGCGGAAGAAGTAGAGCGCCTCACCGCGGTGCTACTCGAAACACTCCACGCCAGCGAATACATCGCCGCCCACTCCGTCGAGTCGAAAGAAGAGAATATTCGCCGGCTGCTGCGACGCATGCGGCTCTCGACCGAAGACGCCTCCACCTGGCTGGGCATCCTGCGCCAGGTCCTCTGGAAGCTGCGTTCAAAGAGCTAGGAAACTCATCCGTTTATAGAATTTTCGCTATAGGTACAGACCGCAACTGGGATGTCGGCGCAGCATTTCCCTTAAGAAAAGATGCGCCTAAGTTGAGTCTCGAACAGTAATAGCGAGAGCGCTTCAGAACAAGTGCCTAATCCTTAGTTGATTCGGGGACACTCTCAAACAGGGGAGTATCGCTTGGAGGCAACTGTAACTCCCAACATGGAATGACTTTGATTCCAACCGTCTCGGCAATCATCTTGACATCTCCATCGTCGGAGTAAATCGTGTGAGCTTGATGAACCTTGGAGATTGCGACGATCTGACGATCGAACTTTACTTTCTGCCAGGGTGTGGCAAGATCGGTAGGCAGCCGCTTACCGCCCTTAGCTCTTGCGAGCAATTCCATCGCTGCCAATTCGACGGCTGCCATCTGATCGAATGGACGGATGTAAAAACTGGGCTGATTGGCCAGTTCTGACAGGTACTGCTGTCCATCGTTTCCCGCTAGCACCAGAAACTCGCAAAGCGCAGGCGTTGGAATGACAACACGCTCGTTCGACGCATGTAAATCGTCTACCAATTTCTCAATGCGGTCCTTCGCCCTTATAAGCGGCCTCTTCGTCGCGGGGTCGTTCGGAGGCTTGGCAGCCGGATGAAGTAGCAATCCAAGAAATCCCGCGTCCATTGACACCATTATTGCGGCCTCTCTCCGGTCCTTAGGGCCATTAGCTCAGAAAGCGGGTCATCCCTGTCTTTCCACGCCGCGGAAATGGCTCTGAGAGACGCTACGCTGCTTTTAATATTCTCATTCGGGAGAACCTCGAAGCCTGTTGCGGTGAAATTGAGCATGGTCCATTCGCCCATCCTGTTTCGCAGCCAGCGGCCCTTACCCTCGACGCGTATAGTCGAGGTGAAAAGATATGGGGCAATCTGCTTTGCTATGCGGCGTGGCGCCCACACGATGTGTTTCGCTTCGCCATCTTCGAGGTGAATAGGAACAGGATCGCGCTCGCCTCCGACGCTTATGGGAGTCCCCTGAAAAGCTCCAGTCTGCGTTATCGGCCCAAACTCTGGCTGATTGGCTCCATCCCTGCCAGGGAACTGAATGACCTTCTTTGCGCTGGAATCAATGAGTACGCCATTCGCGTTATCTTCTACTAGCTTGCGATTGATTTCTTTGTAGGCACGACGAGCTTCCGCTGGCCCTTCATTGACTTTCACGGAAAGCAGGCGTTCATGGACCTTCGGCCCTGCTTCCCAATCGACGCGAATGACTGGAATAGTACTGCCTTTATCGACACGCACAAAGTGAACGCTCGACTCTTGCCCCATCATCCGTGCAAGGTCGCCTAAATACTGCGACAGACGAGCCAGCGGAATCGTATCGGGCGTAAAGGCATCGATCTCAAATCTATATTCAAGGGCCTTACGTTGTTTGCTAGGCATCTTTCTCTACCTCAAAATAGTTCACCCACGATTGGACTCGACATTTGCGGGACCGTGTACGAAATATGCAGAAGTCCCGCAGCAAATGGCCAGAACAAGACATCAACACAAAGTCGGTCTGGTTAACGCGCTAACACCACCATGTACTGATGAAGGGATGACGCCCGCTGGGAAACCTGATCCGAAAAACAAAGTAAACATCGGCTGACCCGCATTCCTTCAGTTATATCGAAAGCTATATTCGTCGAGGTAGGTTTGCAAGTATTTTACTCACTGAATGGTATACACCGCCGATACCCTTCAATCTCAGTATGGCGCAAATTTGCCGTCAACGGATAATTACCAAGAATTAGGCCCTTCCGTTCGCTCTCATGATGTTCCGCCAGCGCATCGCCGCATAGATAGGAACACCCGCGGCCACAATCGCCAGCCCCGGCCACGTTGTCGCCGGACGATACAGAAACAGCACCACCACCACCACACTCGCGCCCGCAATGTACAGCAGCGGCAGCCATGGATAACCCCACACGCGATACGGCCGGACCGCGTCCGGTCGCGTGATTCGCAGCCGAATTACGCCGCCGATGGTCAGGATATAAAACAGCAGCGCCGCGGAAATTACATAATCCAGCAAATTGCTGTACAGGTTCCCGTATTGTTGAGTGACCGGATTCCAGGTACGCGGCAACACCAGAAACACCGCCCAGATACCCTGAATCGCCAGTCCCCAGCCCGGCACGCGGGCCCGGTTCAACCTGCCCGCCGGTTGAAAAAACAGCCCGTCATGCGCCATCGCGTAATACACTCGCGCCCCCGCCAGCGTCATCGCGTTCACCGTGCCAAAGGTAGACACCATGATCGCGATCGCCATCATGGCCGCGCCGGCGTAGGGATAGATGCTTTGCAGCGAAGCGGTCGCAACGCGGTCCGCGGGCGCATGCTGAATGGCGCTCAACGGCAATGTGCAAAGATAGGCGAGGTTCGCCAGCAGGTACAGCGCGATCACCGACGAAGTTCCGATGCCTAGAGCCAACGGCAAATTGCGCGCCGGATTCTTGACTTCCGCAGCGACAAACGTAATGTCGTGCCATGAATCCGCCGAAAACAACGATCCCGACTGCGCAATGCAGATCGCCAAAAACATCCCCAATCCGGTCGAAGCGTCCATCCCTCTTGCAAAGGAAATCGGCTGCCGCACCGACCAGAAGTGATGAAAATTTTCCATCACCGCCGCATGATGAATCCCAATCGTGCAGCCCAGCACCACCAGCGCCAGCAGTGCCCCAATCTTCGCAACCGTAAAAATATTCTGCAGAATCCGGCCGTAATTCAGCCCAAGACTGTTGGCGAACGTCAGCAGCACAATAATCGCAATCGCCAGCAGCTGCGTTGTCGACAGCGAGACAAAATAATTCCCAAACACATGCGCCGGCGCAATCAAGTAGTGACTGTCTGCAATCGAAGGCATCAGCACGCCCGCAAACCGCGCAAACGCAATCGCCACTGCCGCAATCGTTCCCGTCTGGATCACCATCCACAGTGTCCAGCCATACAGAAATCCGATCAGCGGAGAAAATGCCTCGCGCAGGTAGACGTACATCCCGCCGGCTTCCGGCATCATCGCCGCCAGTTCGCCGTAGGTCAGCCCCGCCGTCACCGTCAGTACGCCGGTTACCGCCCAGGCCACCAGCAGCCATCCCGGGCTCGCAATCAAGCGAGACATCTCCGCCGGCACAATAAAAATGCCGGAGCCCACCATGATCCCAATCACAATCATCGACGAGTCGAACAGCCCCAGCCCGCGCGTGAACTGTCGCGTCTCGGATTTCTCTTCTTCCTCGCCATCTGGCTTCAGGGTCATGGATGTGCGCACGCTCTAGTCTTTTTTACGGATAGTGCAATGTCTTGGGTGCCCCATCCTAGCATAGCTAGGGTGGGATAGAACGAAGCCCGCATTCCCGTAACAGTGAAAATGTTCTACGGCGTACAAACACTTGGGTAGACCTCGAGAACTTCAGTCCGGGGATGAGACGCCCCCGGACTGCGGCTTCAGCCTCTGCGGGGGCTGCTTGCAAATTTGATCGCGGCTCCCCAAGCTCTATACTCAGGCTGCTACCCACTTTGCGGAATTGTATCGGATGCATCTATGAACAGCTTTGCAATTCGCGATAATCTACCCGAAACTGCTCACAGGAGAATCTCGTGCTCTTTTTAGGCATCGATGTTGGCACCGGTGGAACCCGCGCCGTACTGATCAATGAAGCTGGAAAAGTCGTCGCCTCCCACGCCACCGAACACGTGCCGTTCCAGTCCGCCTTTCCCGGCTGGGCAGAACAGGACCCGGAAGACTGGTGGCGCGCCGCGCAGCAATCCATCCGCGCCGTGCTCGCCGCCGCTGCCTCAAAGCCCGCCGACATCGCCACCATCGGCCTCACCGGCCAAATGCACGGAGCCGTCCTGCTCGATGCAGACGGAAACGTCCTTCGTCCCTCGCTCATCTGGTGCGACACTCGCAGCGGCCCCGAGTGTGACTGGCTGCACGCCAAACTCGGCCGCGAGCACGTCATCGAGCTCACCTGTAATCCAGCGCTTCCCAACTTTACCCTGACAAAAATTCTCTGGGTCCGCGAACATGAGCCGGAGATTTTCGCTCGCATCGCCCACATCCTCTGCCCCAAGGATTATGTCCGCTTCCGTCTCAGCGGCGTCTACGCCATGGATGTGCAGGAAGCCTCCGGCACGCTGCTGCTGGATGTCACCCACCGCCGCTGGTCGCAGCCCATGGCCGAAGCCTCCAGCGTTCCCCTGGAGTGGCTGCCGCAATTGTTCGAGTCCGCCGACATCTGCGCCACCCTCAGCCACTCCGCCGCTGCCGCCACCGGCCTCCTCGCAGGCACGCCCATTGTCGCCGGTGCTGGCGACCAGGGCGCAGGCGCAGTCGGCATGGGCATCCTCAAGCCCGGCTCCGTCAGCGCCACCATCGGCACCTCAGGCGTCGTCTTCGCCGCCACCGATGCGCCCATCCGCGATCCCCTGGGCCGCCTTCACACCTTCTGCCACGCCGTGCCCGGCCGCTGGCACGTCATGGGAGTCACCCAGGCCGCAGGGCTTTCCCTGCGCTGGTTTCGCGACGTCGTCAGTGCCGGCGCGCAAGACCAACCCGCCTCGTATGAGCA
>JAJZCA010000188.1 GCA_021798735.1 Acidobacteriota bacterium
GAACTATTCGAACGCGGAGATTTTACGAAGTATCTCTATACCCATGGATTGAGTGTGGAAACCGCAGAAGCGCTTGCCGAGTACATGCACAAACTCATGCGCGAAGAACTTGGTATTAGCGGAGAAGATTCAACTGATGTGCGCGATTTGTTTCATCAAAAATATCGAGGCTCGCGATATTCCTTCGGATATCCCGCATGCCCGAATTTAGAGGACCAAACGAAGATCTTCAAATTATTGCAGCCGGAAAAAAACATCGGCGTACGACTCACAGAAAGCTATCATCTGGAGCCGGAACAGAGCACGGACGCCATTATCGTGCATCACCCGCAGGCCAAGTATTTCGTGGTCTAGAAGGGGCCGTCGCGAAGGCGAAAATGTGCTGGAAAAAACTGGTTGCCTTAGCAACCAGTTTTGCACATTTAGTTGCTAAGGCAACTATTATCCGGCGGCGAGAAGTAGTTGTTGCAACGGATATTGGCACATTCATTGATGCCGCACACGGATACTGGAAGTAGAGTTCTCTCCAAGGAGTGTCCGTGTCCATCCAAACTATATTTCTTGCTCGCGCCTATCGGGCCGCGCTGGCCGCCCATCATATTTTTCCCGCATATGCCGCTTGCGAAGCCGCTTTGGAGTCCGGCTGGGGCCGATCCCAACTTGCAGCGGAGGCGAACAACCTCTTCGGCCAGAAGCAAAGTCATCCGCCGTTGACAGGGACGGAAACCGTCAGCATGCCAACCCGGGAATACCTGCACGATCACTGGATGACGGTTTCGGCCAACTGGGCGAAGTTTTCCGACTGGAGCGAGTGTTTTCGTGCGCGCATGGCGCTACTGGAACGCCTGGCCCGCGCCTATCCGCATTATGGAGCGGCGCTGAAAGCGGCCACAGGCGAGCAATATGTGACTGCGGTATCGCTTAGCTGGTCGACCGATCCGGAGCGGGCGGGCAAGGTGCTGGCGGTCTATGACGCACACGCGGCTGCCTTCACCGATACACAACGAGCGGCATAGGTTGCTTACCCCTTGTTGTTGCTCCTGACCGCCAAGATCCCAGGTCTCAAAGTCGAGACCTGGGGCACCCGGCCGCGGCTACCTCAGAACGACTCTCCTATTTGATTTGCATTCCCGGCTGGACGTTGGGCCGGAGGCATCCAACATTGGGTATTCTTATTTCTAAGAAAGTAGAGGAAGAAGATGCCGACGCAAATTCATTTTGGGACCTCGGGCTGGCGCGCGATCGTTGCCGACGAGTTCACGATGCCGAACATCCGGCGAGCAGTTGTGGGGATTGCCAGGTACGTGTCGAAGCAGCCAGGAGAGCATCGCATCCTGGTGGGCCGCGACCCGCGATTTATGGGAGAGATGTTCGTCGCGGAGGCCGCGCGACTGTTGGCGGAGCAGGGCGTCGTTCCTGAGGTAATCGCAGAGGCCGCGCCGACACCGGCGATTGCGTATGCTGTGCGCCAACGAAAGACCAGCGGGGCGATCAACTTTACGGCGTCGCACAACCCGCCGGAATATAACGGGATCAAATTTTCCACGCCCGACGGCGCGCCGGCGTTGCCGGAGGTGACGAAGCAGATTGAGGCGGAGATCGCCGCGCTGGGAGACGCCCAGATTCCTGCCGGCACCGCCAAAGAAAAATTTGAGACTGTGGATGTGAAGCCGGACTACCTGAAGCGGCTGGCGGAGTTGATCGACATCCCGGCAATTGCAAAGGCGAAGCTGCGAATTGTTGTCGATCCATTTTGGGGAGCGGGGCGCGGCTATGCGCAGCAAATCCTGACGGAGAAGGGGGTTTCCGCCGTCAGCGTACACGACTACCGCGACGTATTGTTCGGCGGACATGCTCCGGAGCCGGACGATCCTTTGCTGGGCGATTGCAAGGCCAAGATGCGCGAGACGGATGCGCATCTGGGGATTGCCACGGATGGCGATGCGGATCGTTTTGGGATTGTCGATCGGGACGGCACATTTATCCAGCCGAATTACATCATCGCGCTGCTGTTCGATTACCTGGTAGAGACGCGTGGTTGGCGGAACGGGGTGGCGAAAAGCGTGGCCACGACAAACTGCATCAATGCGTTGGCGGAGCAATACAAGATTCCTCTATACGAAACGCCTGTGGGCTTCAAATACATTGGCGAGCTGATCGATCAGGACAAGATTGCAATCGGCGGGGAAGAGAGCGCCGGCCTGACGATCCGCGGACATGTTCCGGAAAAGGACGGTATTCTGGCTGGACTGCTGGTAGCGGAGATGGTGGCTGTCCGCGGGAAGACCCTGGGCGAGCAGTTGCAGACCCTTTTTGGCAAAGTGGGTTCCTATTATCCGGTTCGAGAGAATTTCCACTTGACGCAACAGGCCAAAGACAACTTCACTAAGAAGTTGAAGACCGAGCCGCGCGAACTTGCCGGCCGCAAAGTTTCCGCTATCGTTCGTACGGATGGTTTGAAGCTGGTTTTCGACGATGGTTCGTGGGTTTGCTATCGTCTGTCTGGCACGGAGCCTGTGGTGCGAGCCTATACAGAGGCTCGCTCCAAGGAAGATTCGGCGAAGTTGACCGCAGCGGCAAAACAGTGGGTGTTGGAATAAGTACGATGGCGGATGAGGCGCGAATCGTGAGTATGCGTAGATGAATGGCGGGGCACACAAGAAATTGCAACGGCAGTTGATCGCGCACGATGCGCAGCCGCAAAAGTCCACGGCAGCCAAGCAGGGCAGCCGAATCGCATGGCTGTCGGCGAGCGCTTTGGGCATGCGCCGCAAGGCGGCCACGGTATTGTTTGTGGCGCTGTCTGTATTTCTGGGCTTCTATGCGATCTTTGGCCACGATGGGCTGGTGGCTTACCAGCAGAAGCAGCACGAATCGCAGCGGCTTCAACAGCAGATTCTGGATCTGCAAAAGCAGAACGAGCAACTGGCGCTGCATGACCAACGCTTGAAATCCGACCGCGACACCATTGAGTATGAGGCCCGAGAGCAGATGCACTATACCCGCCCGGGAGAAGTGATCTACACCCTGCCGCAAGCGCCCGCGCCAGGACAGTATAAATAGAGGCAATTATTACTTGAGCGAACGAGTGTACGTCAGACCGCAGCTCTTTTCGGTGCAAAACGATCAAATCCTTTTCGACGAAGTCAGTAGCGCTAGCGTACAATTTCGTCGATTAACTATATAGTCGAATTGGAGCAGGTAAAATCATCTTATGGCTAAACGCACGGTTAATATCGGTGGCCAGGACTTTTCGGCTGAAGAAGTTGAGTTTGAATCTGATGGCGCGGAGAAGTGGAATATCTACGCTCTGCATGATGGAACCACACTGAAGATGAAGGCGGTTCTTGCGAATGTGCTACGCGTAAATGGCCAATACGCTCCGAATGGCGATCCGTTATATACAGTGAACGCTCAGATCGTTGTGGCAACCACAGCACCTGAAAGCCTGAAAAAGAAGGGATAATTTTGTGACTTGCACTATTGACAATAATAGCGTAATCGAATTGATGCCCGATCCTTCAGCGTTTATCAGTGCTACCACTAAGGTTGGACGGTCAGGCAGCCAAGAAGTGCATCCGGGTCGTCTGCTCGTCAATAAACAGCGTCCGGTTTCCCCTGCGGTAAATATGGGCGTTGAAGATTTCATCCACTTTCAGATGTCATTCATTCCTGAAGTGGAAAAGGTGTTTGTGTCGCGACACAACAAGGGAGACGTATTCCGCGTTCTGACCATTGTCAACAATCGGGACAGGGATTTGAACCGTAAGATATTTGCGCGAGAAGAGGCGATAATGGATTTCTATCGCCACTTCAGATTTGATTTTCACATTTTGGCCAGAATGAATCGTGACCGCAACGAGATAATTTATCCATCGGGAACCAGTTTCTTTTAAGGAACACTCCAATTGCCGACCGCCAAAGAACATCGTGCTCAGGCCGAGCATAATGAGTTTTTTGTTGCCACACTGCAGAATCCTTTCTGGGATTGGGCGGTCACTGCAACCTTTTATGCAGCGCTTCACTATGTAGACGCATTCCTTATGACCAAGGGAATTGACCCCGAGTTTCATCCTGATCGCAATGAGTATGTGAGGAACGATCCGACACTCACAAAGATTAGGTCCAATTATAGGCAGCTTCAGAACGACAGCCGCTCTGCACGATATGATGTCGTGCCATATAGCCAAGAAGATGTTCGCCTACTCCAAGAAGAGCTCAAAGCCATCAAGAATCTATTGAGTCCCTTGATTCCACGCTAGCGAAAAGTCTTCTCATGAGGCTTTGAGTCTTGCCAGCTAGGTAATTAGCAGCCCATGAAAATGGGCCTTCTCAACCGAAGGTATTGGTCTCCGCTTTAATGCATTGGCTGCGGTTTCTCCCGATTTAAAACTCCAGGTGCAGGCGGACGCTTTCGACGTTGACGGGTCCGCGGGCCTGGTTGTAGCCGGGGTGCTCGATGAACTGGTTGTCCAAGGCGTAGTACAGGCCGCGCCAGGCGTGGACGTTGTAGTACGCCTCCAAAATATCTTCCCTTGCGTAATTCAAATTTCCATCTCCCAGCAAAAATCCCAGGCCGCCATACTTCAAGTAGTTCTGATGATCTTTTTTAATGGCGTTGGTCACGAAGGCAACGCCGACTTTATCGAATTTGCGATGCCAGCGCGCTCCTGAATAGTCCCCGCCAAAGAGAAAGGTCTGATCGTCTTCTGTGTAGGCGAAGGATTCGTGCTGCCCCTCGTTCCAGCCGAAGCGTCCGGCGATGCGAAAGGTTTGCGTGACGTTCTGCTCCACATTGAGGCCAAAACCATATTTCAACGCGCCAAACTTTTCGACCGAAGTGATTTCCGGCTTGGGCGTCAGGCCTTCAAAATAATGAATGACAGCTTCGCGGTAGTCGCCCATGTGGGCGTTGTTGCCATACGCCAGCAACCGGATACTGCCATCTCGACCGGGTAAAAAGCCTTTGCGAATTTCCAATTCCATGTTTTGCCCATGGGCACGCCGCAGGGCCCAGTCCAGGTTGATTCCGTTGGCGACGGTGGGCATCAGCCCCAGCACGTAGCGCAAGGCCCAGGCGCGGTCTTGATATTCCAGGGCCGTGCCGTAGGTGTAGCCACGCGTATCGGCGGCGTAGTCCCATGCGCCGTTGTTGTCGATGGTCCAATTCATGAACTGTAGGTGGCTGTCGCTCAGGATGGCGTTCACATCCAGCATGTCCGGCAGGGTGAATTTTCCAACTCTCACATCGAGCCGCCGTATGGGGACCTGGGTTGCCAGAGCGAGCGGGCCGCGCGCCTGCGGCACAGTTTGATTGGTGAAGCCAATGGTCTGGTGGAACTGGACGCGCGCGGTGTAGGGGACAATGCTCAGGTTCGGATTTCGCACCACATCGAGATTGGTAAAGCCTGCCAGGCCGAGGGCCTGACTGAGGCCGCGGCCGCCAGCATTTTCCTCGTCATAGATCACCTCTGTTTCGTAGCGCGGATTTCTGTTGAGCTGGTAGGCCAAATAGAGCGTGGCCACTTCCGAAGCTTTGTATTGGAAGGGCGCGGTGAAGCTGTTGGGGCCTTGGTAAGGGGAATGAAAGTTTCCGTGCATCTGGTAAATGCTGTTGGCCTGGCCGCTAATCCAGTAGCGAGTGGCGTCGGAGTGCTGGAAAAAAGCGAGTTGAGTTTCAGGCGGCGACTGCGTTGTTTGGACGGGAGTGAGCGATGTCACTGTGGCGCACGATCGCAACGCAGCAGACAAGCATGGAAGAACGATCCATTCCACAGGTATGCAGGCAAGCGAGGTGGATTGCCCGGTGGCCTCTGCGGGCGCATGGGTGATCGATAGCTGCACGGGCGCCGGCGCCTGCGGCAGGGTTTGTGCCGACGAATATGCAGCGGCCGTCAGGAGCATGCCGACGATCATGGAGGAACGGCGTAGTTGCATGAGCCACATTGCCTTCTATTAAACTATAGTTAACTAAAACTAATAAGACAGTATTAATTTATTGCTACTGTACGACGACGGCCCAACGACAGAGGGAGCGATAGAGCGAACAGGGAAAGAAAAAATACGCAAAGGGTCCTCCTTGGGGCGCAGCGAAGGCAGACAGAATCGGGGTATTCGTGGGTCTGCGAACGGTGTTCTATGTTTTCATTTCAACCTGTGAAATATGCCCGCCATGTCGAGCACGTGATAGCCGAGCATCAGCGTCATTGCGACCAGGTAGGCCCGCAGAAGGCCCAGCGAGGTGCGAACAGTCCGGGTCATTGCGATATGCTCAAGTCCTTCGCTTGAGCGCTTCCGTTCCCGGACATCGTCGAGTGGGTGAATTACCTTCAGGGATTGGGGCTGATATGTGTTGTGCATGGTTGCCATAAAATCACCTCGCGCCGTCAGGCGAATAGTTTCGGAAGCATTACCTGCGCGGCCAGCAGCAGCGACAAGGCGAAGAGGACGATGACGATCGTCCAGTTGACGATGTTGTTCCAGGGGCGGTTGACCCAGCGGTCACCCAGCAATTCACGATCGTTGAGCAGCAACTGAAGAAAGACAATGGCAGATGGCAGGATCAGTCCGGCAAAGACCTGCACGCTTACGATGACCAACTGCAGCGGGACGTGCGGTATCAATACGAAGGCGGCAGCCGCGCCTACGCAGGCGATATAGGTTGCGTAAAAACCAGGAGCTTCCCACAGTTTTTTGTGCAAGGAATGTTCCCAGCCCCTCACTTCGCCATAGGCCCACGCGCTGGCGAGGGAAATGGCGGTCGTTCCCAGTACGGCGGCGTTCACCATCAGCAGGAGAATGGCATTGCGCGCGATGTGTCCGAGCGCGGGCATCACGGCTTCAGCGAACTGCGCCGGATCCTTGAAAACGATGCCATGGCGATAGCCGTAGTCTCCGACCAGCATCATGGCACCAGCCACCAGCACGGTGAAGACGGCGCCGATGAGTGTGTCGAGGCGGGCCCACTTGAGATCGGCAAACCGCAGGCGTTTCTCCGCCACGCAGCTCTGTTGAAAGAAGAGCTGCCAGGGCGCGATGGTAGTGCCGACAATCGCGATGACCAAAAAAATGAGACTGCCGGCGATGCCGCCGGGTGGCATGGTTGGGAGCATCGTGTTGTGGGCCACCGAACTCCAATTGGGATGGACCATGTACGCCAACGCAAAC